>DAOWMW010000252.1 GCA_030642865.1 Desulfobacteraceae bacterium | reverse complement strand
GTTGATAAAAAAGGTATTATCACCATGGTTAACCAGTCAGCAGCGGATTTTTTTCACAAACCTGTGGAAACTATGATTGGTAAACCAGTGGATAAGATTGTTGAAAACTCCCGTCTATATGAAGTAGTTAAAACCGGCGTTGCTGAGCTTCATCAGTTGCAGTTTATAGGTGGGACACCCTATGTAGTTTCAAGAATGCCCATTGTACGTAATGGCAAGGTTCTTGGTGCGGTAGGTAAAATTTTATTTAATGACTTCAAGGATGTCCGGAATTTGGCTAGAAAGTTTATCGGCCTTGATCAAAAAGTTGCCTATTATAAAAACCAGATTCGTAATGGCAGTAACAACAGGATTACCTTTGAACAGATTATAACTTCCCAGGAAACATTTAAAAAGATTAAAGAAAGAGCCGAGATCGCGGCCCTGGGTTCTTCAAGCATCTTGATTACAGGAGAGAGCGGTACTGGAAAAGAAATGATAGCACAATCCATCCATGAAGCTGGTGTCGGCAGGCATAAGCGGCTTGTTAAGGTAAATTGTGCCGCCATTCCTGCCGATCTGCTTGAATCTGAATTTTTCGGTTATGCTCCGGGTGCTTTTACAGGTGCTCAAAAAAAAGGAAGGCAGGGCAAACTTGCCCTGGCAGATGGTGGAACTCTGTTTCTGGATGAAATCGGAGACATGGGATCTAATTTGCAGAGCAAATTGTTGCGTGTACTGCAGGATAAATCCTTTGAGCCCATTGGCTCTGATAAAACAATCAGAGTCAACTTCCGTGTTATTGCCGCCACCAATCAGGATTTGTACCAAATGGTCCAGGAGAAACGTTTTCGGGGGGATCTTTATTATCGATTGAATGTTATTCATTTCCATATTCCACCGCTACGGGAACGACCCCAGGACATCATCCTTCTAGTTCATTTTTTTATTGAAAAATATAATCATATCCTTGGGTCCGGTATCCAGGATATTTCAGACGATGCCATGAATATCCTGCTTCACCATACATGGCCAGGCAATGTACGTGAACTGGAGAATGTCATTGAGCGTGTTGCCAATTTTGTTAAAGGCAGTACCATAGAAAC
This sequence comes from Desulfobacteraceae bacterium, assembly GCA_030642865.1. GTDB lineage: Bacteria > Desulfobacterota > Desulfobacteria > Desulfobacterales > BuS5 > DAOWMW01. The sequence goes on along the minus strand of DAOWMW010000252.1, from coordinate 1,832 downwards.
CAGCGATCTTCCCCTGAACTTGAGGGAAAAGGACAAAAAACCTCCTCATTTAATAAAACAAATGCCAGCAAAACAACTTTTTCAAGCAAGTCGGGAAAATCACGAAAAGCTTACCATTCAAGCTGCTTTAAAAAAGACTGATGGAAATAAAGCCCAGGCTGCAAGAATGCTGGGAATCAGCCGATCATGGCTTTATACAAAAATGTCCAGAGTCGGTCTTTAAGGGACGTGAATGAATTAACTTCTCAATCCCCCACCTACGCTTATTATTCCTTTTTGTTTGTCCTCTTTACGTGACACATGTCCTGTTATGTTTACATGAGTAATGTATAAAGGACACTTTTTATTCCGTTGTAAAATCTAATGTGCTGATTTAAAACATAATTATTATGTGGCACAGGCTTTGCAGTCAATTACGCTTGTGGAAATAAGGACAATGCATGTGTGATTCAATAGAAGCAATGGTGTCAAGGTAATCATTAGTAACTATGCGGTTAAGTGGTAGATTGAACAGATAGTCTACCGATCTTTGGTAATAATGAAATAATAAAAGGAGACGAACAATGGCTAAAATACTTGACGGATTTCAATCTACTTTTGGTGATGATTATCAGTTAAATACTAACGAATTCATTCATTATGCAGCGACCAACTTTCCTGAAGTAGAAGTGGTATCCAGAAATCTGGATGGAACTCTTATGCGTTATAATTATAAACAGGCCTATGCCAGGATTGGCAAGCTGGCTAACGCTTTAATAAAACTCGGAATTAAACCTGGAGACCGGGTTGGGGTTATGGAGTGGAATACACACAGGTTTTTTGAACTTTATCTTGCCATTTCCGGAATCGGAGCTGTTCTTTTGCAGGTTAATCCCCGCATTTCAAATGACGACAGGGCATATGTAATCAACCACGCCCAAGCTAAACTGATATGTGTCAGTGAAAGCATGGCCCCTCTTATTGAAGCCGTTCAGGAAAAACTTGATAAAGTTGAAGGATATGTCATTTTGAATGATAAAAAACAGGATGAAATCCATAGCAAACTTGCTCCTGTCTATGATTACGAGCAACTTCTTGAGCCGGAAAATTCACATTATGACTGGCCAATGATCAATGAATGTTCGGCATATAGCGGAGCATACACATCAGGAACCACAGGCAGGCCAAAAGCCGTGTATTATTCTCATCGAGCTATTTGTCTGCATACCATGTGCCTTTCCACCCTGTGCAGTATAAATTCAAGTGATGTGGTAATGCAGATTGTACCTATGTTTCATTGCCATGGGTGGGGTGTTTTCTTTTGCGCAGCACTGACCGGGGCAAAACTTATATTTTCAGGTAGCTATAGTGCCGAGGAAACAGGGCCCCTGATGGATTTGCTCATTTCAGAGGAGGTCACTATGACTTGTGGTGCCCCGGCAATTTTTATGCCCATGCTCCATTATATAAAGACATTAAAAAAGAAACCGAATTTTAAAAATCTGCGCATGCTTTCAGGGGCAACAGCACCGCCTGTCTCTGTAATGAAGGATTATGCCGAGTTGGGCGCAAATATTATCCATGCCTATGGAGCGACTGAGACCACTCCTGTTGTTACTTTAAATCTTCTTAAGCCCTCGCTTGCCGGTTTACCTGAAGAAGAAAAATGGGAGTTGAGACAAAAACAGGGTTATCCTGCGCCGTTTGTCAGATGGAAAATATTGGACGCGGAGGGAAAAAATGTTTCTAATGATGGCGAAGCTGTTGGCGAAGGCTGTTATAAGGGACCGTGGATTACCGCGAGTTATTATAATGATGAACGGAATAAAGAGTCTTTTACCGAGGATGGATAC
>DAOWMW010000137.1 GCA_030642865.1 Desulfobacteraceae bacterium | reverse complement strand
TTGAGGCGCCTGCCTGACAAGGCGTGAAAACGCAGGAATATCAAGATATTTATACGTTTTCGTAACGCAGTCAGGCAGGATGGATCGACGCTTAAAATGCTAAGTTATTTTTGATCGAGTCCTTAGGGTTGGGGATGAAATAAATTCACGATCCTTACATAGATTGTTATATAAATAATTTTATTCAAGTTATCGGTGGTCGGAGTATTATACAAAAGGACTTCCTCCCTGATGGCCTTGTGAAATTCATTATCTATCAGTCTATAAATCGAAAATACTGTTTAAACAAAAATCAGATTTCATGATATTCTGAATATAAAAAAATGTTGTAAGTATTCAGCTACACTGAATCAGTGTAGCTGAGTAGTTACTGTTAAACTAATATCAAACATTTTCCAATCTATTTACTTTTCTATCAATATACCAAATACCAGTAAAAATTTAATTTATTAGCTATACCAAAAAAATTTTAATTTATCAATTTTTTTAAATTTTTGTAACCATGAATTCCAAAGTTTCAGTATCCTTGAATTTTTCATGGTCAATTTTAGTTGACAAATGTTTAGTAACTTTTAGTTGACAAATGTTTAGTAACTTATATAGAACTACGAGTTAGTAGCCTGAGGATTGGGGATGAAATAAATTACCCATAATTGCGCTGGGCACAAGACAGGTAATTATGGATAATTTATAAAATTCACGATCCCTAATCATTAAATCAATCTGCTACTCCTTAAATACGAAAGAGGGAAATATGGATTTTAGCTTTACAAAAGAACAGGAAGAATTTCGTCTGGAAGTCAGGGAATTTTTGCTAAATGAAGAGAAAAAATCTTTATTAAAAAAACGAAGCAATTATTTCCTTGAAGTATCAGACCAGATTTTTTCAAAAAAACTGGTTGAAAATGGATGGATGTGCCTCACCTGGCCCAAAAAATATGGCGGAGCAGGTAAATCATATATTAACAGAGCTGTTTTAATGGAGGAATTACTTAAATTTAATGCTCCATTAGTATACCACATGCTAGGCGAACGGCAAATAGGGCCTGCATTATTACATTATGGGAGCGATGATTTAAAAAATGAATTTCTCCCTAAAATTTCCAGTGCTGATATCTCCATGTGCGTTGGAATCAGTGAACCGGATTCGGGCTCTGATGTAGGCTCCATTTCCACAACAGCAGTCAAGGACGGTGATTATTACATTATCAACGGACAAAAAATATGGACAACAAACGCTCACAACGCTGACTATATATGGCTTGTGGTCAATACAGATCCTGATTTGCCAAAGTATAAAAATTTGTCTGAAATGATCGTCGATATTAAATTACCAGGGATTTCTGTAACTCCAATCTATAATATGATAGGGGTTCACTGCTTTAACAATGTTTTTTTTGATAATGCCAGAGTTCACAAACGCTTCATGGTTGGAGAAGAGAACAGAGGCTTTTATAATATAATGTCCCAGGTCGATTATGAACGTGCCGGACTGGAACGTCTTATGCAAAACTACCCTGTTCTGGAAAATTTGCGCCAGTTTGTTCAAAAGAATGATTCGCTGTCAAAAGATTCACTGACAAGGGATAAAATGGCACAAATAGAAATTGAATTTGAGGTGGGAAGACTCCTGTGCTACAGGGTTGCCTGGACCATCGATCAGGGAATTATTCCCAACAAAGAGGCTGCCATAAGTAAATGTTTCAGCACCCGCTTTGAACAAAAACTTGGGGATGTGGCAACCCAGATACTCGGTGAATTCGGACAGGTCATGCCTGATTATCCGGGAGCTCCCTTTGAAGGTGATATTGCCGAATCATATTTATGGAGTCCTTCCTATACCATTCAGGGGGGAACAACCGAAGTGCTCAAAGGCATTATTGCCACCCGCGGATTAGGACTATCTTTTAAATAAAAAGCCTGTTTTATTTAAACACCATTCAAGTTTAATAAAAAAAATCTGATTTCATAATAATTCCATGAACAGAATTTTTTAATTTTAGTAAGGATTGGAAACAGATGCTTAATAACAGTAAAACGTCAGTAACTGGCGGATCCTTCTCCTCGCTGGATTGCCAGTCTAACAGGAACGACAAATACAAATCCCATGAACTTTACAGACTTTTTTATCCAAGATCCATTGCTGTGGTGGGAGCTTCAAAAAACACTAATTATGGCGCAGGTTCATTTATATATGGGTTCAATAAGTTTAAATATTATGAAATTGGAAGCATATATCCTGTTAATCCGAAATATGCAGGCCAGGAATTACACGGCCACACCTGCTATGCGTCACTTAAGGATCTCCCCGAATCTCCGGATTATATTTTTTGCAGTCTCCCTGCCGCCAGGACTCCGGGTCTTCTTCAGCAGGCAATTGAGGTGGATGCCAAGTTTATGGTGCTCTTTACTTCTGGTTTTGGTGAATTGGGAACAGCAGCAGGAACCGCCCTCCATGATGAGGTTATTTCAATTTTAAATTCGGATGAAAATGAAAATGGAAAAGGGGGAAAAAGGCTGAGGATTATAGGTCCCAATTGCCTTGGGGTTTATAATCCCGCAGGAAAAATGGCTCTTTTCCATGACCAGATAAATCGTATAAATGGGACAGTCGGTGTAATCTCCCAGTCAGGGGGACAGACTGTGAGTCTTATCGATTATTTGTCATATCGTAATGTTTTTGTTAACACGGGAATTTCCCTGGGGAATATGCTCGATGTGCATATTTCTGAAATACTCGATTTTTATGGAGAGAACCCGGCCATAAAAGCGATTGTATGCTATATGGAAGGATTACCAGAGAATACCGGAAGAGCTACTTTTGAAATTATCGAAAAAGTAACAAAAAAAAAGCCTGTGATTATATGGAAAGCAGGGAGAATGAAAGAGTCCCTTGCAGCGGTCTCCTCACATACAGGGGCGCTGGCTGGAAATAACAGAATTTTTTTATCAGCCATGGAACAGGCAGGGGCAGTGACTGCAGATTCCCTTGAATCTGCCTTTGACGCAGTATCTTCTCTTGGTCTTTACTCAGACCTCATCGATAAAAAAACATCTGAAATTCAGCATAACGGATCTGCCAAAACTGATAACAATTCTCATGTTCCCCTGGATTTTGAATTCAAAACAGCCATCGCAGTCGCAGGAGGCGGCTTTTCTGTAACAATTATCGATACCTTTGGCCATAACGGGATTAAAAAAGCCGATTTCGATTCTTTAACAACAAAAAAATTAGCTGAGATTTTACCCGGCATTAACACATTTATCGTGAATCCCATTGATATGGGAGATAAAGGGATGTTCCCTGATATATTCAAGAGGATTCTTGAACTGTGCATGTCAGATAAAAATGTGAACATTCTGGTTACCGCCTTTGAAGTCGAAAAATATGCTGTATTTAGAGAATTGACCAATGATTCTGATTTGGAAAAGAAGCACGCCCGGATTATTAAAGAAATTTCCCAAAAGTATAGTAAACCGATTATAATTATTCTCCCTGAAATTAATATAAGCAAAGAATCCCATCTGTTGCGCCTCGAATTTAAAAAAATGCTCAAAGATATTAATCTCCCCTCCTTTCCGACTATCCAGAGGGCTGCCACGGCCATCCTGGCATTACAACTGCAAATAAGAAACAGATTAATAAAAATTAAATCATCCCCCTTATCCGATTCGACTAACCTGAAAGCAAAGAGTATACTGGAAGCAGGGAATATAATAAATAAAGCCGGAGAAAAAAATCTTGAATCAATTTCTGAATATGATGCGAAAAAGGTACTGGCATCTTATGGGATCCCTGTTGTCAAAGAGAGACTGATCAAAGCAGAAAAAGATTTAATTCCTGCTGTTTCGGAGATAGGTTATCCCCTTGTGATGAAAGCCTGTTCACCGGAAATTCAGCACAAAACAGAACAGGGCCTGGTCATAACAGATATAAGAAATGAGATTGAAGCAAAAGCTGCCTGCAAAAAGCTTGTCAGCGTGACAAAGGATGAAAAATGTGAAATTCTTGTTCAAAAGATGGTTAAGGGAAAAAGAGAACTTGTAATGGGCATGATCAACGATAACCAGTTCGGGCCATCTGTTATGTTGGGAATTGGCGGAATATTTACAGAAGTATTTAATGATGTAACCTTTAGAATGGCTCCTCTGGATAAAAAAACAGCCTTTGAAATGATCCATGACTTTAAAGCCAGTGATATTTTAAGCGGGGTTCGGGGTCTTAAACCTGCAGATAAGAATAAACTGGCAGAGATGCTCATCGCCCTGGGAAGAATTGGAATGGATAACAGATCCATTGCAGCAATCGATATCAACCCTGTAATTATCAGTGATGGTAAACCTGTGGCGGTGGACGCCCTGATTCAGATTAATCAGATTACCTGATTAATGATTTTTATGAAAAATCTGTGCTCCGGTGCAAGCCGGAGTGCTGATTAGTAATGTCCGGTTAGAATCTTGCAGGAGGGCAGTTTACTTGTTCTTGTGCCCGTCTTCTGTGTTGCATCAATGGTCAAAATTGCGTAGGGGCAGCCCCCTGTGGGTGCCCAAAATGCTCCGAGTATGCAACCATTGATGCGCCTTGAATACGACCACAAGCCCTGCGCAATTATGGGTAATTTATTTCATCCCCAATCCTTAATTGTTTTTGCAGCATGGGAATAAATCTGTTTAACACGCTGCAAAAACAGTCAAACTTCCCTGCACTGCTAAGGGCTCGCGCAAAAATAACTTAACATTTTAAGCGTCGATGCATCCCGCCTGACTGCGTTACAAAAGTGCAGGAATATCCTGATATTACTGCACTTTTGTGCCTTGCC
>DAOWMW010000244.1 GCA_030642865.1 Desulfobacteraceae bacterium | reverse complement strand
TTTTTCATATACCTGCATTAAAAGGCTGCACCCATGGAAAACTCAAAACGTCCCCCTTCCCCTGCATCCTTTTTAGGATCGAGTATATAACCGTATTCCAGACGTAAGGGCCCCATGGGTGAGTTCCATCTTACTCCAAAGCCTATACTTTCCCGCAAGTTGTCCACTTTAATCTTTTCTCCATCATCATAAAGCTCGCCTGTATCAAAAAAAATAAAGCCCATGATACCCCCCCCGTCATCAAAGGGGAAGAGACATTCAAAATTGGCCTGAACAAATTTATACCCCCCCACTTCAGTCTCAACAACATGCCCTTCTTCATAGTGCTCAGGATACCTTTTATGGAGATCTATGGTCTCTTTTGGCGCCAAATCTTCCCACTCAAAACCACGCAATGAATTAATCCCGCCCAGCCTGAAGAGATCATAGTCCGGCAGAACCTTTCCGGAGTTTTTCCACATAATCCCTGTCTTACCATGGGCAAAACCGACAAACTTCCAAAATAAAGGGAAATACCACCCGGTTTCCAATCGTACTTTTGTATATCCCACATCCCCTCCTATTCCGGAATACTGCAATGATATACTATGATCAGACCCTGATGTCGCATTAAAAGCCTTATTTCTGGAATCATAATTTAATCTGGCAGTCAGACTGCTGGAGGTAATTGTTTGATCATTGAGTTCGTAAATAGACTCGGGCGTATCATAATAATAATTGCTGATATCACCCATATCAATGGAGTATGAACATGAAACCCGCGTATAATCAAAAACAGGATAACCCACATAGAATCCGCCGCCCTGACGGTCGGTATCGTAATAATCGTATTCCCGTTTCCAGTTATATAAATTTATTCCACCGGACCAGTGGGAATCGAAAATCCAGGGCTCCTTAAAATCGATAGTATAACTAGTTGTTTTACTTCCAAGCTCAGCCTTTAAGGATAGTATCTGGCCCCGGCCAAAGAGGTTCTTCTGGGAGAGCGAAGCCATCACAAAAGCATTTTCTTCGCTGCTGAATCCACCCCCAAAAGATATGGAACCTGTTGGTTTTTCTTTTACATTGATTTTTAATACCATCTTGTCATCCGAGCTGCCCCTGGATGTATTTATCGACAGATCTTCAAAAAAATCGAGTCTCACCAGATTCCGTTCAGCCCGTTTCAGGGCAGTTCTGCTGTAAGGGCCCTGTTCAATAACGGGGAGTTCCCGCCGAATAACCTTATCCCTGGTTTTCGAGTTTCCTGTGATGAGAATTTTTTCGAAATAGACTTTTTCCCCCTTGGAAACAGCATAGGTAATATTAACAATTTTTATATCCAGCTCTGACTTGATGCGGGGCGAAATATCAACGTATGCATAACCCAGGTCAGAATAAAGATCTGTTAAAGCGAGTATGTCATTACGAATGACTTCACGGTTATAAAATGTTTCTTTTGTAATTTCCAGTGCTTTAAGTAAATCATCTTTAGGTATTACTGAATCTCCATCCAGATCAACATTTCCCACCTTGAATTGTTCTCCCTCCTGAATCCTTATGGTAACCTTTATCCATTCACCTTCATATTCAACTTCCGGTTCCCCGATCTTGGCGTGCATATAACCGTTATTATGATAAAAAGCATATAATCTGGCAGCATCCTGATATAAATCCTCTTTATTCAGCACCCCTGATGAAGTAAGAAAAGAAAAGAATCCTTTTTCCTTTGTACTCATCATCTTCTTTAATTCTTTATCTGAATATATGCTGTTCCCCATTAAGACTATCTGGCGTACCTTTACTTTTTTACCCTCTTCAAGAATAAACTTGAGATCAACACGGCCGTCTCCCAGGTCATGGGTTTCATAGGTAATCTTGACATTGTGATATTGCTTTTCTTTATATAATTCTTCCATTCTGACAATATTTCTCCGAATTTCAAAGACATTAAGAATGGATCCATCTTTTATTGTTAAATTTTCTTTGGCCTCATCAGGGGTAAAAACACCAAGCCCCCTGAAACTTATGGTTTTAATACTGGGCTTCTCTTTTACCTTGAAAATAACAACTTTCCCATCGGGGCTTTCTTCAGTTTCAATTCGGATATCATCAAAATACCCCATTGCATATAAGGCCTTAAGGTCTTTTGAAAAATTTTTCAGCAAATAGATTTCGCCAGGGGAGGTGGATATTTTTTTTTTAATGACATCAGTCTCTATCCGTTTATTCCCGCTGATAATTATCCTGGCCACTATCTCCTGTTTAAAAATTTTGCTTATAATTTTACTGGAAAATTGTTTTGCAATGCCGGGAAGATCCTCCAGGGCACCCCCCTCAACACCAAAAGAATCAACCAGTTTCTTAGTTGAAACCTCCAAAATTCTTACATTTAATAAAAACCGGTCTCCCTTCCAAACCTGTTTCCCCAAAACCAGATAGTCAGCTCCTGCCGTGGCTCCCATGGCACACATATCGTCAATACCGATCAAGCCTTTGTCATCATCGCCGAAAACAGAAGAAGAATCCATGGAAATTGCGCCATCATCTTCAAGGTGCGCCCTGATGTTGTTTTGTATTTCAACGCCTAAATACAAATAATCTTCTCTCCCCTCGATTTCAAAAGGTAAGACCATAACCCGTACAGATTCAAGGGAATATGCCAAAGAAGAAATTGCCAATATAAGAATAATTAAATAAAATTTTATATATTTATAGATAGTCATAAAAACTTCCATGATTATATAGACCATCACATAAATAATTTCACTTAGGATTGGGGATGAAACAAATTCACAATCCTTAATTATCGGTCGCAAGAGTATTATACCACCCTCTTGCCAGGGTGAAATTAATTATTTGACAATCCACAGGTTTTCAAAAAATTAAACAATTTTTCCGTCAACAATTGTCAGAGAACGTGACATGTAAGATGCAAGCTCAGCATTATGTGTAACCAGAACCAGAGACATCCCCAACTCCTTGTTCAGCTCCAAAAG
>DAOWMW010000156.1 GCA_030642865.1 Desulfobacteraceae bacterium | reverse complement strand
TCAGGCAGGATGGATCGACGCTTAAAATGTTAAGTTATTTTTGAGCGAGCCCTTAGCTTAAAATTGTTCCATGGGGAATCTTACAGCCCCGCAAAAAAATTTCAACAGCAAGGCGTTTTCCTGAAGCTCCCTGGAGTTCTGTTATCAAGAGCATCCCCTTTCCAGTGGCGACACGCAGCTCATTATCAAATCCGTGCACAACTGTTCCTGGCTTTACCCCGGCATCTTCTAACACCAGATCAGCCTTAAATATTTTAAGCCGCTTACCATTAAAAAAGGTAAAAGCACCAGGCCATGGAGTTACCCCTCGGATAAAAGCTTCAATATTTCTGGCAGGAGCTGTCCAGTTTATATGGCCATCTTTTTTTTTGAATAAAGGTGCATGTGTGGCAGAGTCATTATTCTGGGGAACAGGTTTTATTTTTTCTGCTGTTAAATCATCAATCGTATCAATGAGCAAATCAGCCCCCGTCAAGGAAAGTCTGGCACCAAGGGTATCTGTTGTGTCATCCGATGTGATTATGACTTCTGCGGTCTGGAGAATCGCTCCAGTATCAAGACCTGCATCCATAAACATTGTGGTAACACCGGTTTTTTGCTCCATGTTTATTATGGCCCATTGAATGGGAGCAGGACCTCTATACTTTGGCAGAAGGGAAGGGTGTATGTTCACTGTCCCTTTTTGAGGAATTTTAAGAAGCTGTTCTGTAAGTTTATGCCCATAGGCAGCAACAACAAATAAATCAGGGTTGATCTCTGATACTTTTTCAGCAAAGTCATTATCATTAATTTTTTCAGGCTGTATTAGATCGAATCCCATTTTAACAGCCGCATCCTTCACAGGAGAAGGGAGCAGTTTACGCCCCCGGCCTTTGGGTCGATCGGGCTGCGTTACCACCAGAGCAACCTCATATATACTTTTGTTCAAAGCGGTTAAGGCTGGTACAGCAAAATCCGATGTTCCCATGAAAATTATTTTATTCATATACTTTAAGCATACACTACTGACACTATTCATGAAAATTATTTTATTTTTAAATAGGAGAATTACAAACAGCAATTATAACCAATTCTTTTTTTTATGCTTCTTGTCTTTTTTATGCTTCAGTTGCTTTGCTATTTTTTTCTTATAAAAGTTTCTTTTTAAACAGCTTATTCTGTCAATAAATAACACCCCGTTCAAATGATCAATTTCATGCTGAAGTGCCATGGATAAAAGACCGTTGGCCTCAACTTCCAAAGACTCTCCTTTTTGGTTCAACCCGACTACAAAAACAGATGCCGCACGTTTTACATCAGCTCTGAAGTCCGGAAGACTCAGGCATCCCTCATTCTCTGAGACTGCTTTCCCACTGCAGGAAACAATTTCAGGATTTATAAAAACCTGCGGTTTTTTTTCACCCTTGGCCTGTGAGACGTCACAAATAATAAGTCTCATATCGATTCCAACCTGCACTGCAGCCAGTCCGACCCCTTGAGATTCATACATTGTTACTATCATTTTATCGATTATTGTTTGGACAGATTGATCGATTTTTTCCACAGGTTTTGCTGTCCGGGTAAGAAAACTGTCCGGATAAGTCAATATCTTTAGCAAATTCATCCCAAATATTTTAATCTCCGTTAAACCTGGCCTGAGCCAGTTTTTCAATATTTACACATTAAAAATAATGTATGGTGGTATAATAGCAATTTATAATAAAGTTTTCAAGGATCGATTTATTATATTATAAGGAAAAAGCGATTGAAATATATTGATTCTCCAATTATAATAAATGCTTTAAAAAAAACATATCGACACAAAGGTGTAAATTTAATGAAAATTGGCAAAGTTGGTAGAAACGATCCTTGCCCATGCGGAAGTGGGCTCAAATACAAAAAATGTTGTTTTGGAAAAAAAGTATGGATTTCTCCGAAAGATGTCAAAATAAAATACTTGCAAAAGTATGGCATCAGGCTCAAATCTGAAAAAGATATTGATGGTATAAGAAAAACTGGAGAGTTGGCAATAAAAACCCTTACCCTTGTTGAAAATATTATTAGACCAGGCTTAAAAACCGATGAAATCAATACCCTTGTTCATGATTTTACAACTTCAAAAGGGGCTGTTTGTGCTCCGCTTAATTATCGAGGCTTTCCTAAAAGTGTTTGTGTCTCAATAAATGAAGAGATCTGCCACGGATTTCCAGGAGACAGGATTTTACACGACGGCGACATAGTCAATGTGGATGTAACACCCATCATGAACGGATATTATGCTGATATGAGCAAAACCTTTTTTGTTGGGACCCCGGGGCAAAATGCAAAAAAAATAGTCAAGATTACCAGAGAATGCCTGAAAGCAGGGTTAAAAGAGGTAAAACCTGGCAATACTGTCGGTGATATAGGGTGGGCGATTCAGAAATGTGCTGAATCATGGAAAACATCTGTTGTCAGGGAATTTGTCGGCCATGGCGTAGGTTTCGATTTTCATGAGCCCCCCCAGATTCCCCATTACGGAAAAAGAAAAGAAGGAATTACTCTGGTGCCTGGCATGGTATTTACCATAGAACCAATGATTAATCTTGGGAAAAAAGAGTTATATTTGCTCGACAATAACTGGACTGCTGTAACAGCAGACAAAAAGCTTTCTGCTCAGTTTGAGCAGACAATTCGTGTAACAGAAACCGGCCATGAAAGTCTAACCCCCTATGATTTATAAATTTTAACGGGATTGGTTCTAATTTCAGCCATGGCTCAACTTTGACATCTGATGGTCGATGTTATGGCCAGCCCATTTTAATAAAAAGAGACTTTAATATGAACTATAGCACACTCATTTATGAACCAAAAGATAAACTCGGAATTATTACCATTAACAGACCTGACAGCTTCAATGCCATAAACAGCCAGTTAGTAGAGGATCTGGATAATCTATTAGATGAAATAACCGCTGATTCTGGTATCTCAGCCGTTATTTTAACAGGTCATGAAAAATTTTTTGCCGCTGGAGCGGACATCAAAGAAATCTGCCACAACAATACTCCTGTTAAAGCTCATAAATTTATAAAAAATATACAGGCTGTTTTTGATAAACTGGAAAGAATTCCTGTCCCTGTTATTGCAGCGGTCAGCGGGCTGGCCCTGGGAGGCGGGTGTGAAATGAGCATGGCCTGCGATATCAGGATTGCTGCTGAAAATGCTAAATTCGGCCAGCCTGAAATTAATATAGGTGTAATCCCGGGTGCTGGAGGAACCCAGCGGCTCCCCAGACTGGTCGGCACTGGACGGGCAAAGGAGATGCTCTTCACAGGAACTCCCATTGATGCCCGGGAAGCATACCGCATAGGACTTGTAAATAAGGTCGTCCCTATATCTTCCCTGATGGATGAAGCAAAAAAAATGGCTTTAAAATTTATTGCTCAACCCGGTTATACCCTTAAAGTTTTGAAAATGGCTGTAAACGACGGAATGAATATGGATTTAAGATCTGCAACCGCGTATGAAGCCCGCTGTTTTGAACAGCTTGCTTCCACTGAAGATCAGCTGGAAGGATTAACGGCTTTTGTGGAAAAAAGAACACCGGTTTACAAAGGTATGTAAATAATCAGTGGTGTCCGGTTAGAAAATTGCAAAAAACAGTTAAGAATCAGAGGCATAGAATATTTATGAAACATTTTCGCAAACGAATTCTGGTTACCGGTGGTGCCGGTTTTTTAGGTTCCCATTTATGTGAATCACTTTTAAAGCAGGGATGTGAAGTCATTTGTGTGGATAATTACTACACCGGCAACAAACAGAATGTAGCACACTTGGTGGATGATAAATATTTTGAATTATACAGACATGACATAACTTTTCCGCTTTTTATTGAAGTTGATGAAATATATAATCTTGCATGCCCTGCATCACCGATCCATTATCAGAATGACCCTGTACAGACTACAAAAGTGAATGTACTTGGCGCCATTAATATGCTTGGACTGGCCAAACGCTTAAAAGCCAGAATTTTACAGGCATCCACCTCCGAGGTATATGGTGATCCCTCTGTTCACCCCCAGCCTGAGTTATACAGGGGAAACGTAAATTGCATAGGCCCGCGCTCATGTTACGACGAGGGAAAGAGATGCGCTGAAACTCTATTTTTTGATTATTACCGCCAACACAAGCTTGACGTGAAGGTGGCCCGTATCTTTAATACATATGGGCCCCGCATGCATCCAAATGATGGCCGTGTGGTCTCTAATTTTATAATTCAGGCATTAAAAGGAGAGTCCATAACCGTTTATGGAGATGGCTCCCAAACACGCTCTTTTTGTTATGTGGATGATCTCATCAATGGATTAATCCGTATGATGGATACACGAAATGGCTTCACAGGACCTGTCAACCTTGGAAACCCACAGGAATTTACCATTTTGGAACTTGCAGGAAAAATCATTGAACTTACAAACTCAACATCACAAATAGCTTTTGAGCCTTTGCCCGAAGATGACCCCCT
>DAOWMW010000027.1 GCA_030642865.1 Desulfobacteraceae bacterium | reverse complement strand
AGCCTTTAGCAGCTAGCTATTAGCCAAAATGATCACAGGATGGGTTTTGCTATTACAGGTCTTCACCTGCTGGGTGTTGATTCCTGCTGCGTAATACCTCTGTTTTTCAAAGCAGGGGCGGATTTCATATCCGCCCTGTCTATTTCCATATCCGCCTCATATCCGCAGGGTAAAAATGGATTCAGGGCAGAAATGGATTCTGCAGGGCAACCACATAGGGTTTGCCCCTGCTCAGGTTGGAATTAGATCGGCAAATGTAACGAGACCAGGCAGGTGTTGAATGGTTTCATGCAAAAGTTAACACCTAATAGTTAACCGCACAGGTTTTAATTTAATCCATTTTTTTAAGTGCAATATATAAATGATATCCCTCTTAATTGATCCGGAGATAGATTTTACAAGGCTTCCCAGACACGTTGCCATTATAATGGATGGGAATGGGAGGTGGGCAAAAAAACGTTTGCTGAATCGTGTCCAGGGACATGGAAAGGGCGCAGATACGGTGCGGACAATTGTTCGCACCTGCCATGAAATAAAACTTCCTATTCTTACTCTTTACGCTTTTTCAACGGAAAACTGGTGCCGTCCCAAGAAAGAGGTGGATGCTTTGATGATGCTGTTTAGTACTTTTTTAAAATCGGAGCAAGGAAAATTAAAGAATAATAATATTCGTTTAAATGCCCTGGGCCAAATTGACAGGTTGCCCCAAAAAGTTCAAAAAGCGTTGCATGATACCATGGATGCTACAAAAGAGAATAATGGAATGCTATTAAATATCGCTGTGAGTTATGGCGGGAGGTCCGAAATTGTAAGAGCCGTAAAAAATATAGCTTTAAAAGTTAAAAAAGGTCTTATAGACCCGGAGTCATCTCCTGAATCAATTACAGAACAACTCATCACTGAGCATTTGTATACCAGTGGTATGGATGACCCTGACCTTTTAATAAGAACAAGCGGTGAAAAACGGATAAGCAATTTTTTGTTATGGCAGATTGCATATTCCGAGATTTTTGTTACAGATACACTATGGCCTGATTTTAATAAAGATGAACTATTATCCATTTTAAAAAATTATCAGAATCGTGAACGCAGATTTGGTAAACTTTGAAATCTGCTGTAAAAAATATGCATTTAAAAAGATGGTTAACAAGTATTGTGGCTCTTCCTTTTTTAATATTTTTTATTTATAAGGGGGGGGCTTTTTTATTTGCGACATTTATTTGTCTTCTTTCAATAATTTCTTTTTGGGAATATTCTCGTATTGTTTTCAAGAATGCCACTATCCCTCCACCAGGAATACTTCTTTTCTTAGCCTGTATAACCGGGCCTGCGATTATTTTCGCCTCTTTTTATCGATGGTTTAATCTGGTTCCATTACTTATTGCCATTAATCTTATTTTTTCAAGTTTAATTTCCATTTTCTACTTTAAAAAAGATGCTTCCATATTGGAAGCAGTGGCAAAACTGATTAAGGGGCTTGTATATATTCCGCTTTTTTTATCTTATCTTGTGATCATCAGAAGCGGAGAAAATGGTATGGAGTCGATTTTTTTAATTCTTCTCCTTATTATTTTGAGTGATACTGGGGCATTTTATGCAGGTACCTGTTTTGGCAGGCATAAATTAGCCCCTCTTGTTAGTCCAGGTAAAACCATGGAGGGTTCTGTGGGGGGGCTTGGAGCGACTTTACTGGGGGGGATGTTATACAGATATTATTTCATGCCCCAACTCAATTTGGGTATGGCTGTTCTCTTTTTTTTCTGTATAGGTATTGCTGGTCAGACAGGGGACCTTTTTGAATCATTATTAAAAAGAAGAGCCGGGGTTAAGGATTCCGGGAATATACTTCCCGGGCACGGGGGGGTTCTTGATCGTATTGATGCACTTCTTTTTGCCTCCCCAGTGGCGTATCTATTTATGGAATATTTGCTTTAAAAATCCATGGCACCGAAACAAAAATGTAACCACTCAGCTACACAAAAACACTATATCGTGGGATAAGCAATGAAGAAACTATCCATTCTTGGCTCAACCGGTTCCATTGGGCAAAATGTTTTAAATGTTGTCGGGATGTTTCCTGACAGGTTTTGCGTTACTGCTCTTGCGGCAAAAAAAAATATCGATCGTCTCGCTTTACAGATCAAAGAGTTTTCCCCTGAAATAGCTGTTGTGTATGATGAAAGAGCAGCCACTGATTTAAAAAAGAAAATTGGACAAGGGACTAAAATTCTTCATGGTGAGGATGGTTATCTTGTGGCGGCGGCTTGGGATTCTGCGGATATGGTGGTATCTTCCATGGTGGGATCAGCAGGCCTCATTCCAACTCTGGCGGCCATAGACGCAGGGAAAACTGTGGCGCTGGCTAATAAAGAGACCCTTGTTATAGCTGGTGAAATAGTTATGAAAAAGGCTGCTGAAAAGGGTGTTAATATACTCCCCATAGATAGTGAGCATAGCGCTATTTTTCAATGCCTCCAGGGGACCAGCATGGAAGATTTTCGAGCAATATTACTCACAGGTTCGGGAGGACCTTTTCTCTGTCTGGACAAAAAAAAATTCAAGACTATCACCCCTGAAGATGCCCTGGCTCATCCCACATGGGACATGGGTAACAAAATAAGTATCGATTCTGCAACCCTTATGAATAAAGGCCTGGAGGTCATAGAGGCGAAACATCTGTTTGGGGTTTCTCTTGACATGATTGATGTTCTCATACATCCTCAGAGTATCGTCCATTCCATGGTCTCCTTTAAAGATGGCTCTGTGATAGCACAGATGGGTATCCCCGATATGAAGGGAGCCATTGCCTATGCTTTGTCTTATCCAAAGCGCCTCCCTTTAAATCAGCCCATTCCCGATTTTACAGCACTGGGGGCTTTAACATTTGAAAAACCTGATATGGAAAAATTTCCATGCCTTGATCTCGCTTTTAAGGCCGGCCGTATTGGGGGGACCCTTCCCTGTGTATTAAACAGTGCCAATGAAACGGCTGTCCATTCTTTTTTGAATCGTGGTTTGCCATTTGACCGGATTCCGAATATAGTAGAAGAGACCATGGGCAAACATAATATGATAAAGGACCCCACGCTTTTTGATATCCTTGAAGTGGATAAGTGGGCAAGGCGTTATGCCGAAGGTATTATAAAAAAATATTAACTATTCAGTTGATGAACATCCATAGTCGCCTTGATATGCCGGAGCGGATAATATGAGTGAAAGTATAATAGCAGTTATAATAGTATTGGGCGTGTTGATTTTTTTCCATGAATTAGGGCATTTTCTCCTGGCCAGATTCTTTGGTGTAGGTGTTCTAAAATTTTCATTGGGGTTTGGGCCTAAAATTATTGGTAAGAAGGTCGGTATTACAGACTATTGTATTTCAGCCTTTCCCCTTGGAGGTTTTGTTAAAATGGTGGGAGAAGAACCTGGTGACGAAATAGATCCGGATCAGATCCCCATCTCTTTTACACATAAGCATGTGCTAAAGCGGCTGATAATTGTTCTGGCAGGTCCGCTTTTCAATTTTTTTCTTGCCATAGCTATTTTTTGGGGATTATTTCAATTTTACGGCAAGCTGATTCAGGAACCTGTTATAGGTACGGTTCAGGAAAATTCTCCAGCATTTAAGGCAGGTTTTAAGCAAGGGGATTTGATAACCGGGATTAATGGCATACCTGTTGAGTCATGGAATAATATGGCGGCAATTATTACCAGTGAGGGAGGAAAAGGTCTTAATATATCCTTTGTCAGGGACGGATCTGATCATGTTGCAGCGGTAATCCCTGAACAAAAGATTGTGAAGAATTTTTTTGGGGAGGATACAAAACGATATATGATCGGGGTTTCATCGGCAGGGAGTATTTTTTTTAAGAAGCTGAACCCGTTTCAGGCTTTTTTTGAAAGTTTTGGGCAGGTCTATTATATTTCCAGGTTGACAATCTTGAGTATTGGCAAAATGGTTCAAGGGACAATCTCAGCAAAAGATAATTTGGGTGGTCCCATTCAGATTGCCAAAATGGCAGGGGATTTTTACAGAGAAGGGTTCCCCGCCTTCATGTCCTTTATGGCTTTTTTAAGTGTATCCCTTGGTCTTTTGAACCTTTTTCCCATTCCTGTTTTAGACGGAGGGCATATACTTTTTTTTACTGTTGAATTGATAGCAGGAAGGCCTGTAAACCTTAAGGTACGTGAAATTGCTCAACAAGTTGGGCTGGGTCTTTTATTGCTCTTGATGGGCTTTGCTTTTTATAATGATATAATGAAACTTTTTTTTGCTAATTAAAAAAATACATAATAATGGCTCACAGACTTGAAATAACATTAAAAAAAGATTTGTTTGACGCTGAAGGGGAGAGCATTTGCAAAAAGGCGAGGGATTATTTTGGAATAGGCATTCACCAGGTTCGTGTGGTGAATATCCTTACATTCGACCTGAATCTCTCCAGTGCTGACCTTTTGCATGTTCAAAAGGATATTCTGACCAATCCCGTTACCCAGATATCTTCTTATTCCCCCCTCCCCATGGATTTTGACTGGTGTATATGGGTTGGCTACAGGCCAGGGGTCAGGGATAATCCAGGAAGTACTGCTGTTGAGGCCATGGAGGCTTCTTTGGGGATCACTTTTAAGCCAGGGGAAGCTGTTTATACCTCTAAACGTTTCTGCATCAGGGGTAATGACCTTGGGAAAGAAGATCTCGATAAAATTGCAGGAAGTCTGCTGGCAAATCGTATTATCCAGCAGTGGGAGATATATCATAAGGATAACTGGGACAAAGATAATGGTACTGGATATATAATTCCAAAGGTAACCTTAAATCATGTACCATCTGTTACAACTATTCCCATTAAAAGCGATCTGGCTCTCCAGGAAATCAGTGATGAACGTAATCTGGCCTTGAATTCCAGGGATATTCCGGTGATACGGGCTTATTTTTTGAGGGAGGATGTTCAGGAAAAGCGGCGTAAGGTCGGTTTGTCCCTTCCAACGGATATAGAGATTGAGTACATTTCCCAGGCCAGAAGTGACCATTGTAATCATAATACCTTTAACGGCCTGTTTCATTACACTGACAATGGGACAGGTAAATCCTTTAAGCTTGACAGCCTGTTTAAAACATTTATCGAAGCCCCCACCCTTTTTTTAAAAGAGAAAAAAGAATGGGTGATATCAGTCCTGTGGGATAATGCAGGTGTGGGCCGCTTTGACGGGGATTATTATTATGTTATCACAGGTGAGACCCACAATTCTCCTTCAAACATGGAGGCTTATGGGGGGGCAATAACTGGCATAGTAGGTGTTTACAGGGATCCTCTGGGAACAGGGAAAGGGTCAAAGCTTATTATGGGTAGTTATGGCTATTGCATTGGAATGTATGATTATGAAGGTGAACTTATTCCCCATCTCCATCCTAAACGTCTTTTAGACGGAGTAATAGAGGGGGTGCGTGACGGAGGAAATAAAAGCGGAATTCCCACAACGTTTGGTCAGGTTATGTTCCACCCCGGATATATGGGAAAATCCCTGGTTTATGTAACAAGTGTCGGGATAATGCCATCAATTGTAGATCAGTGCCCCTCGGAGAATAAAAAAACATCTCCCGGTGATCTTGTTGTCATGTGTGGGGGAAGGGTCGGGAAAGATGGAATCCATGGTGTTACAGCATCTTCTGAGATGTTTTCAAAAAACACACCAGCAGGGCACGTTCAGATCGGAGATCCCTATACCCAGAAAAAAATGCATGATTTTATTTTAGAAGCGCGGGATGAGGGGTTGATAAGTTATATTACTGATAATGGTGGAGGGGGGCTCTCATCATCGGTGGGGGAATCAGCGCGGTTTTCAAATGGGTGTGAAATATTTCTTGAAAATGTTCCTCTAAAATATGAAGGGATGGATCAATGGGAGATATGGATATCCGAATCCCAGGAACGGATGACCCTGGGGGTAAACCCTGCGCACCGGGAAAGATTTTTTGAGCTTTCCCAAAAGCATGCTGTGGAAAGTACGGTAATTGGAAAATATACAGATTCAGGGATGCTCCATATAACACATAACCGTGAAACCTGTGCATACGTGGATATTGATTTTTTAACTTCAGGGTTTCCTCAATGGGAATTTGAAGCGGAATGGGCTCCCCCCCATCGCCGGGGATTATTTGAGCCTGTTATAACCGAACCTGCTGATTATGAGAATCTTCTTCTTGATATACTGGCAAGTCCCAATATCTGTTCCAAAGAGTGGATCACAAGGCAGTATGACCACGAAGTACAGGGGACAAGTGTGATTAAGCCCCTTGTTGGGAGAGATCGGGATATAAATAGTGACGCTGTTGTATTGAGGCCTGTTTTTGATTCCCCCAAAGGGCTCGCCTTTAGCCAGGCACTTTTACCCCATTATTCCGCCATAGATGCGTACCATATGACCTCCTGCACCATAGATGAAGCTGTGAGAAGATTGATTGCGGTTGGTGCAAATCCTGAACATATTGGCGGGGTTGATAATTTTTGCTGGCCAAATATACAGTATCATCAGGATGATAATCCTGATGGTAAATTTAAGGCTGCTCAACTTGTAAGGTCGTGCATGGCCTTGCGTGATATATGTCTTGCATATGAAATTCCTCTTCTCTCGGGCAAAGACAGTATGTATGTGGACGGATATCTTCCAGGACCCTACGGTGAGACCCGTAAAATATCGGCTTTGGAAACTTTGCAATTTTCAACCATCGGTCTGATTGATGATGTAACTAAATGCATTACAATGGATAGCAAGGTCCCAGGAGATCTTCTCTATATTCTGGGGAATACCAGGAACGAATTGGGGGGATCCGAATATTACGATCATCTTGGTTATACAGGAGCAAATGTACCTGAAGTTCTGCCGGAGGAGTTTAAAAATATATATAAACAACTGGCAAAGGCGATTGGGGAGGGTCTTGTTGCCTCGGCACATGGTATATACAGGGGGGGCATTGGGGTTCATCTTGCCATGGTTGCCATGGGTGGAGGTTTTGGGATTAAACTTTGCCTTGACAGTCTCCATTTGAAATGTATAGAACAAAATTGCCAGGTTCTTTTTTCTGAATCACCAGGGAGGTTTATTGTGACTGTTGACCCCGGAAATAGAGAAAAATTTGAAAGCCTTTTCAAGGGTCTCAAATGTGCTTGTGCAGGGGAAATAACCCGTGAATCCAAAAATTTAACAGTTTATGGGCTGACTAATACCAGGATTATTGATATTCCTGTTAGTCAGCTTAAGTCTGTCTGGAAAAAACTTTTTAATAGACAGATTTGATATTATGGGCAAAATTTTTGCAATAGGGGATATTCACGGGTGTTTTGATAAGCTGTGCCATCTCATGAATAAGATAGAGATCGATTTTAAAAAAGATACTCTGATTTTTCTTGGAGACTATATAGATCGGGGGCCTGACTCATTTAAAGTGGTTGAATATCTGATTAATTTGAAAAAAAAGTGCAAAAATTCAGTTTTTTTAAAAGGTAATCATGAAGAGCTTCTGGAAAATTACCTTAAAGGTGTTGACCGGTTTAATTTTCTTCGTAATGGTGGCCAGCAGACCCTCGAAAGCTACATGAAGGCGAACCAGAAGCCCTCTGTTGTCATACCTGAAAAACATTTGGAGTTTTTTGATTCCCTTGAGTATTATTACGAAACAGAAAAATATATTTTTGTACACGCAGGTTTAAAGCCAAAGATACCCCTTGCCAGACAAAAGGCTTCCGACCTTTTATGGATAAGAAGCGAATTTATAAATTCAGAATATGATTTTGGCAGGCAGGTTGTTTTTGGGCATACAGTTTTCGAAACACCGCTGCTTTTACCTAACAAGATAGGGATAGATACAGGGGCTGCTTACGGCAGAAAATTAACTTGTGTTAAACTTCCGGATCTTATATTTTATGATGTATAGTTTTTGCTTGTCCAGAAGTGGTTTTTCGCCCAATTTCTGGGTGGGCACTATTTTATGGGGCATGGGTTATGATAAATTATTCCGCAATTAAATGTTTTTTCTTTTTTGCTCTTTTTTCTCTTATAATAAGTGATTCCTCATTTGCTAATACCCTTTCGGTCTCAGCTTTGGTTGCAAATATACGTTCGGGCCCGGGAACCGGGTATGATGTTCTATGGCAAGTGGAAAAATATCATCCCATTAAAAAAATAAAGGGACAGAATTCATGGTATTATTTCCAGGATTTTGAAGGTGACAGGGGCTGGATAAATAAAAGAATAGTTAAAAAAATTGAATCGGTCATTACAATTAAAAAAACATGTAATGTCAGATCCGGCCCCGGTAAAAAATTTAAAGTTTTGTTTACTGTTGAAAAGGGGATTCCCTTTAAGGTTTTAAAAAGGGAAGGGAACTGGATTAATATAGAGCACTCTGATGGCGATAAAGGCTGGATATATAAAACACTGGTCTGGTAAAAAAAAACAGGGTTTTTCAAGAAGCCGTATATGTGCACTATTGCTGTATGAGGTTTGAATCATGAAAAAAAACAGGCTGGTCACCGGAATAGGTGCAGCTCTTGTGGATATACTCGTAAGGCAGAGTGATGACTTTTTAAGGGAAATAGATGCTCAAAAAGGGGGAATGACCCTTGTTGATGAAGATGCCATAAATCACCTCATCGGCCGTACAATCTCTGAACCTGTGGTTGTCCCCGGAGGGTCAGCATGCAACACGATTATTGGCGTTGCAAGATTAGGAGGGACTGCCAGCTTTGTGGGAAAGCTTGGAGAGGATGATTACGGGCGGCTTTTTGAATCGGAACTTAAAAAAAGGAATGTTTCCCCGTATCTTGTAAAATCTTCTTCTGCAACAGGTAGAGTCCTTTCAGCTATTACACCTGATGCCCAAAGGACTCTCTTCACCTTTCTTGGGGCATCATCTGAACACATTGGTGAAGAAATAATCGATAACTCTTTTCGTGATTCGGCAATTGTTCAGATAGAAGGATATCTTGTTTTTAATGAAGATCTTATTGCGGCCGCCCTTGGTGCTGCAAAAAAGGCGAATGCTCTTATCTCCTTTGATCTTGCCAGTTATACTGTTGTGGAAGAATTTAAGCCAATGCTTCATCGTATTGTGGATGAATATGTTGATATACTTATTGCCAATGAGGATGAGGCCCGTGCTTTCACCGGATTTTCCGATGAAATAAAAGCTGTTAATGCCCTTTCTGAAATGGCCGATATAGCAGTCTTGAAAGTTGGTGCGCGGGGAAGTTATATTGCAAAAGGTGGGGAAATTATAAAAATTGAGCCTTTTGGTTCAGATGGAATTATTGATACCACAGGTGCTGGTGATCTTTGGGCAGCAGGGTTTCTTTTTGGCCTGGTAAACGGGTATCCCCTTGATAAGTGTGGAATGCTCGGTTCTGTGTGCGGGTATGAAGTGTGCAAGGTGGTTGGTGCCCATATTCCTGATGAAGTCTGGCCGGGAATAATAAGAATATTGGAGGAATAATGGGAAAACAACGTGTATCACGAAGTAGAAAACGGGAGCTGGAAGCACCTGATGAGTTTATTACTTTTTCATCAAGGTCCTTTGAGTATATTGCCAGGAATAAAATATATGTAGTATCTTTGTTTTTTGCCTTATTTTTAATCGTTGCTCTTTTTTTGGCTTTAAAACATTTTTCTGGTAAAAAAGAGGAAAAAGTTTTTTTGCTTCTTTCTAAAAGCGTTAATCAATATCAGAGCCTGATAAAGAATAATGAGCATGAAAAAGTTGCTGCTGCTGAAAAGTTTGAAGAGATTGTCAATAAATATTCTAAAAATAAGGGGGGAGAAATAGCAGCCCTTTTGTATGCTAATATTTGTTATGATTCAGGGGATTTTGATAAGGCCATAGGGCTTTATAAAAAAGCATTGCAATATTTCAAGGATGAGCCTGATATTTATAATCTTGTTTTAAGTGGTCTTGGCTATTCCCATGGGGAGAAAAAAGATTATGACGATGCCATAAAATGTTTTGAAATGATTATTTCCGGT
>DAOWMW010000116.1 GCA_030642865.1 Desulfobacteraceae bacterium | reverse complement strand
AGTAAATGCAGCAATGGTTGAGGCGTACTGGCTGATTGGCAAACGTATTGTTGAGAAAGATCAGTAGAGACGCAAAATTTTGCGTCTCTACCAATGAACAGCATTGGAACATTAATGTTTTAATCAGATTATACCTGTAGTGATACTTGAATCAGTGTAGCTGAATAGTTAAAAAGGCTGTAAGGATGGAAAGCAGATAAATTAGGCAATGTTATATATTGTAAAAAAGGGGGGGAGGGGAGCGATAAAAATAATAAGTCGATAAAAGGGTTTATACGACAAGCTTTTTTCCATGGCAGAGTTGTTAGATATTGTGTGGCGTCCCCAAGGGGATTTGAACCCCTGTCGCCGGCGTGAAAGGCCGGTGTCCTGGGCCAGGCTAGACGATGGGGACGTTTAACAATATTTCTGCAATTATGGGCCGTGCGCGACTCGAACGCGCGACTCTCTGCTTAAAAGGCAGATACTCTACCAACTGAGTTAACGGCCCTCAGTGGGAAATATATTTAGTCTATTTTCGTGCCATTGTCAAGCATATTATTTTCGATCAAAATAAAATAGTTAAAAAACAGATAGCTGATGATTATTTTTTTAAGACAATTATTTCTTTTTTTTGGCCAGGTAATCCATGGAAAAAATTATGAGAAAACCGGTAAAAATCAGTAAAACCTCCATTATTAACCCGGTATTCCATGACGATGGCATGATATTTACCTGAACAGTGGCAGCTAAATCGTTGCCTGTGCCGTGGATAGTATTATATGTGCTTTTCCATGGCCATATTTTCCGTAATGATCCCACGAGAAAACCTGTTAAAATGGCCAGGGTAAGATCATTATATTTGTTAAAAAGCCATTTAAGGAGATGGACGAATGTGAGGAGACCTGCCCCTGCACCGGCAAGTACCAGAAAAAGGGTAAGGAGATCCCTGTTATTTACTGCTGACAGGATGTAATGATATTTACCGATGAGTACAAGGATAAATGCCCCTGATATTCCCGGAAGGATCATCGCACATATGGCAATTGCCCCGCTGAAAAATAGAAACCACCATGTGTCAGGGGTCTTTGCAGGCATCATCCCCACTAAAAAAAAAGTAAAAAAGCCTCCAGACAGAGCTGCCATCAGGGTGGGCAAACTCCATTTTTCAAGGCCCCTTGCCACAATGAATACAGAAGCTAATATGAGGCCAAAGAAAAAAGACCATATAAGTGCGGGTCTGTTTTGAAGGAGCCATTCCAGAATTTTTGCGCAGGAAAGAATAGCAATTAAAATCCCGCTTCCAATGGCCGCTAAAAACTGCCATGAAAAATGCTCCATGGCATCTTTTATTCTCATTTGCGAAATAAGTTTTATGAATTTGGCATCAAAGGAGCTGATAGATTCAACCAGCTCTTTATAAATTCCAAGAATAAAAGCCATTGTTCCGCCAGATACACCAGGAACAATATCGGCTGCACCCATACAAAAGCCTTTTAAAATTAATTTAGCATAATTTTGTTTGGGGTTGCTGTGGTGAATCTGTCTTTTCATTGTAGCCTTTGTTTTATATATGAAAAATCAGTATTTTTCCTGCGCAGGATTCTAACCGGACATAATTGGGCCTTATTCATATTTTAATATGGGGAATCCCGTTTTCAGCCCATTTGTCTGACTCGTACCAGTATTTATTTTGAAGTTAGTCCCATGTCAATCTTTTTACTCTGATTAATTTTCAAGGATTGTAAAAACAGAGATTATAAACTTGACTGTACTGATAATGTGTTTACACTGTAGTTATGAAATTTTCATCTGAATCAGCAGCGTCCTCACAGAAAATTGCAGGAAATAAAATACGCAGCAAAAACAAATAAGGATTGGGGATGAAATAAAATTTACCCATAATTGCGCCGGGCCTGGGGTCGTCCCTCTCCCGAGATCCTAACCGGACACTGCTGTATCTGAACAGTTTAATTAACTTATGAAAAAGCAATCTGTAACCAGGAGGTTTTATATATGGATTTCAATAATTTTACAATAAAATCGCAGGAAGCAATGCAGAGTGCTCAGTCAAAGGCGATACGCCTTGGACATCAGGAAGTTGATAGTGAGCATCTTTTTTTAGCTCTCCTCGAACAACCAGATGGACTGATCCCGCGGCTTTTAAAAAAGATGGAGGTTCCCATGGATTCCATGCTAAACCGTCTTGAAGAAGAGCTTGGAAAAAAGCCGGTGGTAAGCGGGCCCGGCGCAGAATCGGGAAAAGTTTATGCGACCCAGGGATTAAACAGACTTCTCTTGAAAGCTGCGGATGAGGCAAAAAATCTCAAAGATGAATATGTCTCTGTTGAACATATCCTGGCTGCATTTATTGAAGGAGGAGGGAAAACACCTTTAGGGAAGATACTCCAGGAATTTAACGTAACCAAAGATCTTTTGTTTAAAACCCTTGCATCGATACGGGGAAATCAGCGGGTCGTCAGCCCATCCCCTGAAGATACTTATGAGGCTCTGGAAAAATATGGTAGAGATCTGGTAAAAGAGGCACGTTTGGGAAAACTTGATCCAGTCATAGGCCGTGATGGTGAAATTCGGCGCATTATAATGATTTTAAGCAGGAAAACAAAAAATAATCCTGTTTTAATTGGAGAACCCGGAGTTGGGAAAACCGCTATTATAGAAGGACTTGCCCATAGAATAGTACGTGGAGATGTTCCTGAAGGTTTAAAGGACAAAATGATATATGCTTTGGATATAGGTTCCCTGATTGCCGGAGCAAAATATCGTGGTGAATTTGAAGAACGGCTTAAAGCTGTTTTGCAGGAGATCAAAGAGTCCAATGGACAGATTCTTCTTTTTATCGATGAAATTCATAATATAGTTGGCGCCGGAAAAACAGAAGGTTCCATGGACGCCGGGAATATGCTTAAACCTCTCCTTGCAAGGGGGGAACTCCACTGTCTGGGAGCAACTACTTTAGAAGAGCACAGAAAATATATTGAAAAGGACGCTGCCCTTGAACGACGCTTTCAGCCGGTACTTGTGGAAGCTCCGAGTGTGGAGGATACTATTTCCATACTCCGTGGCCTTAAGGAACGCTATGAAGTTCACCATGGTGTAAAAATTCTCGACAGTGCCATTGTTGCAGCGGCTGTTATGTCTGATCGCTATGTAACAGACAGGTTCTTGCCGGATAAAGCAATAGACCTGATAGATGAAGCCTGCGCCATGATCCGTACGGAAATTGATTCCATGCCGTCATGCCTGGATGAAGCCTCCCGCAGAGTAATGCAGCTTGAAATAGAAGAAACAGCATTAAAAAAGGAACGTGATAAAGCAAGTAAAGAAAGGCTTTTGATCATTCAAAAAGAGCTGGCCGATTTAAAGGGGACCAGGGATTCCATGCAGGCTCAGTGGGGCATGGAAAAAGAGGCCATTAAAAAAGTTCAGGCTATACGTGCGGAGATTGAAAAAGTTCGTTATGAAATTGAGGCAGCAGAACGGAATTATGATCTGGACAGGGTTGCAGAACTGCGGCACGGGCAACTTCCTGAACTGGAGCGGCGTTTGGAGAATGAAGCAAAATCCCGTGTAAATGAACAATCCGGCGGCACTCTTTTAAGGGAGGAGGCCACGGAAAATGAAGTCGCTGAAGTTGTTTCCCGGTGGACAAATATACCGGTGACCCGACTCATGGAAGGTGAAAAGGAGAAGATTCTGCGTCTTGATGATATTTTGCATAAACGGGTCATAGGGCAGGATGAAGCTGTAACACTTGTTGCAGATGCTGTTATAAGGGCAAGATCGGGTATCAAAGATCCTGGGCGTCCCATTGGAACCTTTATATTTCTGGGGCCCACAGGGGTTGGAAAAACTGAACTTGCCAAAACCCTTGCTTATACGCTTTTCGATTCCGAGGATAATATGATCCGTATAGATATGAGCGAATATATGGAAAAGCATACTGTTTCACGGCTCATCGGAGCTCCTCCTGGATACGTGGGCTTTGAAGAGGGGGGGCAGCTTACGAAAACCGTGCGCCGAAAGCCTTACTCTGTGATCCTGTTTGATGAAATAGAAAAAGCGCACCATGACGTTTTTAATCTCCTTCTTCAAATATTTGATGATGGAAGGCTCACGGACGGTCAGGGAAGGACTGTTGATTTTAAAAATACAGTTATTATAATGACAAGTAATGTGGGATCGCTATATCTGCAAAATGCCATGACCGAAACAGGGGAAATTGAAAAAGGGGTCAAAGAGGAAGTAATGCGTGAATTAAGACAAACTTTCAGGCCGGAATTTTTAAATAGAGTGGATGACATTGTAATATTCAAGCCCCTGACTTTAAATGAGGTTGAGCAGATAGTCGTATTATTGACCCGGGAGCTCTCAAAACGTTTGCAAAATCAGCGTATTTCCCTTGAAATAACCGATGAAGCATGTAAATTCATAGCAAAATCAGGATATGACCCAGTTTACGGGGCCAGGCCCCTTAAACGATACATCCAGCGGGAAATTGAAACCAGAATCGGTCGTGAACTTATTGCCGGTGATATTATGGAAGGATCTGTAATCCATCTGGATGTTGAAAATGGAAAGATTCAGGTGAATATATGATAAGGATCGTGCACTTTATGAAATACCCACAAATTACCCATAATCACTTGTTCTTGTGCCCGCCTTCCGTGTTGCATCAATGGCCGAAGTTGCGTAGGGGCATCCCTTGTGGGTGCCCAAAATGCTGATTTATTCAGTTTTCACATTTTTTTTTGTTTTTTATAAAATCGTTCAATATAACCCTTGAAATAAATATCATTATTTGATAGAAAGAGAGATTAAATGTGGTGGGTGTAGCTCAGTTGGTAGAGCACTGGGTTGTGGCCCCGGTTGCCGAGGGTTCAAGTCCCTTCACTCACCCCATTTACCTCAATTTTATGTCAGCGCCCGTAGCTCAGCTGGATAGAGCGCCGGACTTCGAATCCGTAGGCCGCAGGTTCGAATCCTGCCGGGCGTACCACTTAAAAGACAAGGCTCCTGGAATTTTTCTCCAGGAGCTTTTTTTGTTTTTCAGATGGTGAGAGGAGCTTTGCAAGCTTCTGCTTCTAATTGGCATATTTCTGATTCTAAACGAGTTTTCAAGCTGTTTTCGCGTCTTGAATCATCTCGTTTAAAGCTTTCCTGTCTCTT
>DAOWMW010000055.1 GCA_030642865.1 Desulfobacteraceae bacterium | reverse complement strand
GCACTTTTGTAACGCAGTCAGGCAGGATGGATCGACGCTTAAAATGCTAAGTTATTTTTGATCGAGTCCTAAGGTCCCTTTGATTATTCTATATCTTCCCGGAAATATGGGTGGGCATTAGTTAAAGACATCATTCTTTTTAAACTCTTCATAGTCATTATCTGAATAACCGAGTTCTAATATTACATCTTTTGTGTGGGTTCCTGTGGGGTCACCGATTTTGTTATATTCAGGTTTTGCTTCAGAAAAAGTAATTGGAGTGGCCACCTGTTGTATCCTGGTGCCGTCGGGGGCATTGAGTTCCACAATCATTTTTCTTTCCAATGTATGCGGATCTTTTGCAGCCTCATCAAGGGATAATACAGGCTCAAAACAGGCATCTACATTTTTAAATTCTTTTGTCCATTCATCCCGTGTTTTTGATTTTAATATTTTTCGGACTCTTTCCTTTTCAGCAGGGAGATTTTTTGGAGCAACACCCTGGGAAATCAGGTCTTCACATCCTATGGTCTCACAAAAAGCTTTAAAGAATTGCGGCTCAAGACCTCCAAAACTTATATACTTTCCGTCTTTTGTTTCATAAAAATCATAGAGAGTCCCACCATTTATGAGTCCGTCTTCCCTTCCGGGCTCTGGCCCACCAGCAAGAAAACTTGCTCCTGCGATGGCATTAAAGGCTATTACCCCATCTGCCATTGATATATCGATATATTGTCCCTTACCTGTATTTTTTCTGTTGATTACCGCTGAAAGGATTCCTATTATTGCATTGTTTGAACCTGAACCAACATCGGCAATCTGCATCCCTGTGAGAGAAGGCCCGGATTCTTTACGACCGGAATGGCCCATGAGACCTGAACGGGCAATGTAATTAATGTCATGGCCTGCGTTCATGCTAACCGGGCCTGTTTGTCCATATCCGGTAAGGGAGCAGTAAATTATGGCAGGGTTGATTTTTTTCATGCCAGAATAGTCAAGGCCAAATTTTTCCATTACGCCGGGCCGGAACTGTTCAAGAACAATATCATACTCTTTGATAAGCTGGTGTATGATTTTTATGGCCTTCTCATCCTTCAGGTTTAATGTCATTGTCCGTTTGCCGCGCCCAAGCCAGGCTGTGGTGGCTGAAAGCTTTGTCCCGGGTATAAATGGAGGGAACTGTTCGGCCAGGTCTATTCTGCTTCCAGAGGAAACCCTTAAAACATCAGCTCCAAGATCTGCTAAAACCATTGATGCATACGGTCCTGGCAATAGAGTTGAAAAATCAAGAACTTTCAGGCCAGTTAAAGGTCCTGCCATAATTATCTCCTTTTACTTTTATATAGATTTTGCGAAAATTATTTAGGGCACAAAATATGCTGAATAGTTACTACTTTTTTTTCATAAATATTACAAGTTAATATTAGAATATTTTCTATAAGGTCTTGCAACAGTTTTATTTGTCAGCATATCCAGGGAACGGTTAATAACTTTTCTTGTATCTCTGGGCATGATTACATCATCAATATATCCCCGTTTTGCAGCTTCGTAGGGGTTTTCAAATTCCTTTTCATATTCTTTAATACGTTTGATCTTCATCTGTTCAGGATCATCCGCATTTTTTATTTCCTTCGCGAAAATAATACTTGCAGCAGTGGCGCCGCCTACAATGCTGACTCTGGCAAGGGGCCATGCATAAACCAGGTCTGCCCCTGTATCCTTGCAGCACATCCCTGTATATGCTCCTGCATAGGATTTTCTTAAAATAATGGTGATTTTGGGTACAGTCGATTCTATGTATGAGTAAAGCATTTTTGCACCATGCCTTAAAATTCCGCGCCATTCCTGCTCGGGACCGATTAAATAGCCTGGTGTGTCGTGCATATTTATAAGGGGAATGCCGAACAGGTCGCAAAAGCGTATAAACCTTGCCACTTTGTCTGATACATCACAATCGAGGACTCCACCCTTAAATTTAGGCTGGTTGGCAATAATACCTGCACTCCGACCGTTAAAACGTCCAAAACCGATTATTACATTTTTGGCAAAATTTGGTAAAAATTCAAGGAAATCACCATTATCGACTATTTCGTTAATAACATCGTGCATATCAAAGGCTCTGAAAGCCTGCTCAGGGGCTACTGTATCGAGTTTTTCACATATACGGTCAGGGTTATCTTCGGTTTTGATGACCGGAGGTTTTTCTTTGTTATTGGATGGTAAAAAGCTCAAGATTTTTTTTGCCTTGTCAAGGGCATCTTCATCATCATCACCCACCAGGTGGGTCTGGCCTGATTTTTTGCCATGGGCATCTACTCCGCAAAGGTCTTTTAAAGATATGTCCTGCCCCAGCTGAGTTTTTACAAACGCCGGACTTGCTATACCCATAAAACCTGTATCTTTGCATTGGATTATAAAATCCTGCATAATCGGATGATAAGCCTGGCCTCCCAGACATGGCCCCATGATCAGGGCAATCTGGGGGATAATTCCGGATGCCAGGATCTGTGATTTAAAGAGCCATGCATAACTTTGCAGTGTATCCATACCCTCTTGCAGCCTTGCTCCGCCGGAATCGTTTAAACCCACAAAGGGAATTCCCATATCTTTTGCCATTGTAATGGCTTCGGAAAATTTTTTCCCATGGTATTCCCCGAAAGTCCCCGCCATTGTGGTAAAATCCTCGGCAGCCGCCATGACCTGGCGTCCCTCAACCTTACCAAAGGCGACAATAACAGCTTCTGCAGGAATTTCCTTTTTATCAAGCCCGAATGCCGTGGTTCTGTGTTCAATAAAAAGACCGATTTCATTGTACTCTCCATCATCAAAAAAATATTCCAGCCGCTCCCTTGCAGTGAGCTTTCCACTGTCATGCTGTTTTTTGATGGCCTTTTCACCACCCATATTTAATACTTTATTTCTTTTATCCTGATATTCTTTATATATTACTTCATAACCCTTTTTTTCCTGCTTGGCACTCATTCTTTTTAGCCTCCTTAGGGTTCGCACAAAAATAAATTGGCAATTTTAAGTTATTTTTGCGCGAGCCCTTAATACAACATTTTCTACCTGTATGTTCCTTCTACTATCATTTTAACCGGCTTGAAAATCTCCTTATTGAATTTTTTTGAAAGCCCTTCAAGCCGCTTTGCAAGATTTACCGGTTTTATTTTTCGTGCAGCTGCCATGGGTCCTTCTTTTAAAGCTGATGCATTCAGCAGCGCTTTATCTATATCATCAATTTTACAAACCCCCATTTCAACCAGCTTTAGTGCTTCATTGATCTGAACAGCGGTAACATCCGCAGGATCAAATTTGTCTGTTGCTTTCAAGAGGTCTATTTCAGGTCTTCCATTGGACCAGTCAAAAAAACCTTTTCCGGTTTTTTTCCCGTAATTTCCTGCATTTATTTTTTCATCAAGTAATCTGTAAGGTTTATATTCCGGATGTAAATTTTCGGCATAATACAATAAAACATGTCTGTGAACATCGAGACCCACAAAATCGAGGAGCTCAAAGGGTCCCATGGGGATGCCTGTTTTTCTCATTACAGCCTCAATTTCTTCTGGGGTGGCTATCCCCTGATCAATGGTACAGCCTCGCAGGACATGGGCCGGCGCATTAACACGATTTACCAGAAACCCGGGAACATCTTTTTCTACCCGAACAGGGATTTTGTTAATTTTCAAACAAAAATCATAACCTGCTTTCATTGTTTCTTCTGATGTTTTTTCTGCTTTTATAACTTCCACAAGCTTCATGATCACCACAGGATTAAAAAAGTGGAGCCCCGTGACCCTGTCAGGTTTTTTTGTAGCTGAGGCAATATCTGTAATTGATATGGATGAAGTATTTGTGGCAAGTATTGCATGTTCAGGAGCGTACTGGTCAATCTGTTTGAAGATTTCTTTTTTTAACTCGAGAATTTCAGGGATAACTTCTATTACCAGATCAGCAGTTTTTACAGCATCTGCCAAATCAACGCATGGTATAAGAAGTTCTGTTTTTATTTTTTCAAAATGTTCTTCAGAGACTTTCCCTTTTTTTACCAGTTTTGCGAGACTTTCATTTATCCGTTTTGCTCCTTTTTGAACAAATTCATCCTTTATGTCCCTTAAAATAACCTTATATCCTGCAATAAGGGCAACTTCGGCGATGCCGTGGCCCATATCTCCGGCACCTAAAACGGCAACTGTTTTAATCTTGTCAGCAGTCATTATCTACTCTCCATAAATATCCGGTATCTTTTTACTTTATTCTCCTGTAAAATCAGGTTTTCGTTTTTCCAAAAATGCATTTGCACCTTCTTTTTGATCTTTGGTTCCAAAGCACATGGCAAAAAGTTCTTTTTCGCTTTCAAGCCCCACTGACAATGAAGTTTCAAGAGCTTTATTAACGGCAATTTTTCCCAATTTTAAAATTACAGGAGATTTGCTTTTTATTTTATTTACAATTTTTTCAACTGTTGGTTTGAGTTCATTTCTGGGAACAATTTTATTTACAAGGCCAAGACCGAGGGCTTCCTGTGCTGAAAGAAAACCTCCTGTCATTATAAGCTCCTTTGCTTTTTTTTCTCCCACAAGGCGTGTTAATATCTGACTCCCCCCGCCCCCTGGTATTATTCCCACATTTATTTCGGGTTGCCCGAATTTGGCATCTTCCGTGGCTATTATAATGTCGCAAGCCATGGCCAGTTCACATCCTCCGCCCAGGGCAAGACCATTTACCATGGCCACCACAGGTTTAAGAAGTTCTCTTATGGTCTGAACAGCCCTTTTTTCACCCTTGAACATATCGATGGCAGCGGCTGAGGTCATTGAGGGGAACATGGTAATGTCGGCTCCGGCACTAAAAGCCTTATCACCTGCTCCTGTTATAACCAGAACACGAACATTATCATCGACCTTTGCCTTATTCACTGCATCTGTAAGTTCTTTTCGCACAGTATCGTTTTGGGCATTTAGTACGTCCGGCCTGTTTAATGTTATCCAGCCTACATTCTCCTTTATTTCGTATATGATAGTCTGATAATCCACAGCAGGCTCCTTTGTTATGTTTTGGTGCAACTATCCAGCCAATACCTGTTGTGACCCTTAAACCAGTGCAGCTGAATAGTTACTATTTATTTTCCTATGATTGATACGCTCACAACATTTCGATTGGGGAACCCCCCAAGGTTGTGCGTTAAGCCGTATTTTGGATTTTTCACCTGTCTCTCCTCAGGCCATTTTCCCTGAAGCTGATTATACATCTCATAAAGCATCCTTATGCCGGATGCGCCAATGGGATGACCAAAACATTTGAGTCCTCCGTCTGTTTGGCAGGGTACACTTCCGTCCAGGTCAAAAAAACCGTTTAATACGTCATCTACTGCCCCCCCTCTTGGAGATATTTGAAGATCTTCCATGGTAACAAGCTCGGTTATGGAGAAACAATCATGAACCTCCATCATGCTGATCTCTTCACGGGGGTTGGTTATTCCTGCTTCCTTATAAGCTTTTTCCGCAGCTTTTGATGTGGTTAGAATACTGGCTCCGTCCCAGTCCGTATACATTGCTTCTTCTCCAGAACTGCATGCTATCTGAAGAGATTTTACGTAAATAATTTCCTGATTTTTTTTTATTCTTTTAGCTATTTCAGGGGTAGTAACAATGGCAGCAGCAGCCCCGTCGCTGACTCCGCAGCAGTCGAACAGGCCCGATGGATATGCGATCATGGGTGCATTGAGAATTTTTTCCACAGAAGGTGTGTTCCTCAAATGTGCCAGGGGATTTTTAGACCCGTTCTGATGGCTTTTCCATGAAATATGTGCCATGGCCTCTTTAATTTTTTTCATGGGGATATTATATGCAGCCTCATACGCCGAAGCCAGCTGGGCAAAAGCGCCTGGAGCGGTTCTGTCCGCTCCGAGTAAAACGTCTATTTGTCCGTCTGTTCCACCTCCTGGAAGTCCGCCGAAGCCTGTATCCTTTAATTTTTCTACACCTACTGCCAGACACATGTCATAGGCCCCTGATGCCACAGCATAACATGCGCCCCTGAATGCTTCGGTTCCTGTCGCACATTTATTTTCCACGCGGGTAATTGGAATAAAAGGGAGTTTAAGGGTGGAAGATACTGTAATGCCTGATTTACCACCACTTATTTCATCAAAATATAGTCCCATCCAGCATGCATCAATATCTTTTTTTTCTATTCCTGCGTTTTTAACGCATGCCAGAAATGACTCGAGAATCAGATCTTCGATCCCCATATCCCAGCGCTCTCCAAACTTTGAGCAGCCCATACCGAGTATCGCAACCTTATCTTTGATTCCAGCAGCCATCTTAAGTCTCCTCCTTTATGGGTACAGCTTTCCAGAAATATCTGACTATATCCCTTCTTTTATCCATATGTTTGATTCGGAAAGTAAAACGGAGATGCATTCCAACTTTAATGGAATCAAGATCGCAATCAGTAAAATTCATCATTACCTTCCCCCCCCCCTCTATGAACAGGTTTCCGTAAATCTGCGGAGGATTCATGGAGGCTGCAAGATTGTCCCCTGTAAAGCTTCCTATCCTGGCAATTTTGTCAGAAAAATTATACTCCTCCATCTCATCTATGGCTCCGCATGAGGGTTTAACACATACCCTTTGGGGTGGAAACTGTGGGGTCCCGCATTTAGTGCATCTGCTTCCGCAAAAGCTCAAGGCCGCCCTGTTCGATCTCCACAGGAATGACCATCGGCTGGGTAATTCTTCTTCGCCCCTGATTCCTGTATCGATGGGGATAATCTGTCTCCATGCCAGATATTTCGCATAATGGCTCAGCTCAGCCTTGTCAGCCAGACTATCCGCAACCCCTTTAATATTTTTTAAGCCATTTATTTTATCTGTAACTTCAAAAAACAGGGCATCGCAGCCGCTTCCATAGCTTACAACAAGTATTTTGTCCCCTGGACTGGCAGAGTCAAGGGCGTTTGCCAGCATGACAAGGGTTTGGGGAGAACCCATCTCACCGATTTCATTCATTAATATATCCTGAACCTTTTCAGGAGCTATACCAAGTGTTTTATTTATTTTTTTTCGTTCAGCTCCATAATGGCAGGAATAGACAATTTTGGAAAAGTCATCTATTTTGATTTTATACTTTTCCAAAAGGCCGTTAATGGCTTTGGGAATCATTTTTCCATATCCCATATCCCTGATCCAGCGGTCTTCCCACTGGCGGTCGAACTTTGAATATCTTCCGCGGACATGATCTCCAAAATCACAGGTTAGGGTATATGAACCTTTAAATTCAGCAATTACATCTTCATCACTCACCATAAAAGATGCTCCAGCATCACCAAAGAGCATCTCCTGGGGACTTCCCATTTTTCCAAGACGGCAGTCTGCGGCGCAGGCGAGCATATTCTTTGAGCCTCCTGAACCCACAGCATCAATGGCGGCCATAAGTGCAGATGTTCCGGATCTTAATGACCCTGAAAAATCGATGGATCTTACACCTTCCTTCATTCCCAGGGCAGTTGCTATAATACCTGCATTTTGCCTTTCCTGAAAAGGCATTGATGTGGAACCGAAATAGACACCGTCTAACTTTGTGCGATCAATATTTCCCACGCAGTTTATTCCGGCAGCTACAGCCATGGTAATGCTGTCCTCATCTGCATTGGCCACTGCTTTTTCACCCTTTGCCAGACCAATCGTAGCCGAATTGAGCCAACCCATGGCCTCAAAAATTTTTATCCGGTTTAAGCGATAACGGGGTATATATGCCCCATATGAACGGATACCAACCATAACTGTTTTCCTCCATGCAAATCTTGAGAGTTTGGCTGAACAAGTTAAAAATATGTAGGATAATTATTAAATCCTTTT
>DAOWMW010000058.1 GCA_030642865.1 Desulfobacteraceae bacterium | reverse complement strand
TTTTCAAGGTTATTCTTGCCTCATCCTTGTTACTGGTTACACCAGAGACAACCAGCCGTTCCATATCGGCGTCTTCACTAATTACCATTGTTCCATCCTCCTGGGTAAATGATGATCTCACATGTACAGGCACATTAAATTTTTTTGCAAATTCAACCGAACGTATCTGGAGAACCTTGGCTCCCAGACTCGACATTTCAAGCATTTCATCATAGGAAATCTTATCCAGTTTCACAGCTTTTTTGCAAACATTGGGATCAGCCGTGTAAATCCCATTAACATCTGTATAAATTTCACAGGAATCAGCCTCAAGAGCCGCAGCTATGGCAACGGCGGATGTATCGGATCCGCCTCTGCCCAGAGTTGTGATGTCACCAAATTTATTATGTCCCTGAAATCCTGCAACAATAACTATTTTCCTTTCGCTGACAAGCTTTTTGATTCTGCCGGCATCTATGTCCAGTATCCGCGCTTTTCCATGGGCAGAGTCTGTTTTAACATCTGCCTGAAAACCCAAAAGGGACTGTGCAGGGTAATCCATTGAAAGTAATATTATGGCCAAAAGAGCTACTGTGGTCTGCTCTCCCGTGGCAAGAAGCACGTCAAGCTCCCTTTTGTCAGGCGAATTCGATGCCTGACCGGCCAAATCTATAATTCCATCTGTTACACCTGCCATGGCTGAAAGAACAACAACAACGTCGTCCCCATCATCCCAGGCCAGGGCAACCCTCTTTGCAACATTACGAAGTTTATCAATATCTGCTACCGATGTTCCACCATATTTTTGAACAATTAAACTCATTTGCACTTTTCCATATTATTTTTTTTAAAAAAAACTTGCAGACTAACCGCACAGCTTAGGGTTCGCACAAAAATAAATTAGCAATTTTAAGTGTTGAGGCGCCCGCCTGGCAAGGCGCAAAAGTGCAGTAACATCAGGATATTCCTGCACTTTTGTAACGCAGTCAGGGGGGATGCATCGGCGCTTAAAATGTTAAGTTATTTTTGCGCGAGCCCTTAACACCTTGTAACTATTCAGCCAATACCTATAACAACAGATATAAACTGAATCAGTGTAGCTGAATAGTTACTAAATCTTTATTGTAAGATCTATGTTAATTCGCTGTTTGCATCTTGCAAAGAAGCATAGCCGTACCTTTTAACAGTCTCCAGAAGTACTGTTTCAGAGACATTCTCCCCCCTGGATTCAAGTCCAGAGATATGCTCATAATAAAGACGGAGGGTTTTTAAGGAGTATGTTGCAAGTTCCCCCTTAAAATAAGTTTCCTTTGATGTTGCAACAGGTGTATCCTCGGAGCTGTACAGCACCCTTCCCCTTTTTGTTACATTGGGATATTTCCTGATAAGGTCCTCTTCACAGGCAAGAAGAATTTTAAGTGTTTTCCCAATAAGCTCATGAACGTCTGGATGAACAGGAGGAAGCTGCCGTTTTATCTTACGATATTCTTTTGGAGATGTGGACTCCATCATCCTGGCATATTTTTCCGTAATTAGATTTCTCCCACCCTGACTGGCATTTTCAAGATCATCAAAATAGCTTTCCAAAGCTGCATCTGACCAGCTTTTAAACTGACATGATCTCATTATTTCAAAGGTGGTGAAATCCTCCTGGCATGAGGCCCTTCCACCGGTATTCTGCACCAGTTGGAACATATCCCACTCGGCTTTTACCAGTTGATCTATTGATATTTTTTTATCCATAATAAAATTCCGTAATGGTTTCTTCAATCCCGGGAAAAAATAAGGATTGGGGATGAAATAAATTACCCTTAATTACGCCGGGCTTGTGGTCGTCTTCAAGGCGCATCAAGGATTGCATACTCGGAGCATTTTGGGCACCCACAGGGGGATGCCCCTACGCAATTTTGGCCATTGATGCAACACGGAAGACGGGCACAAGAACAAGTAATTATAGGTAATTAATAAAATTCACGATCCTAACCTTAGGAAACTGTTATGACAATAAAAAAACATACTCTTTCAATTCTTGTGGATAACCGGCCTGGCGTTTTGTCACGAGTCATAGGTCTGTTCAGCGGCAGAGGGTTTAACATTGAAAGCCTTTGCGTTGCCGAAACCATGGATCTGGAGATATCGAGGATTACCATTATTACAAAAGCTGCTGAATCTGTTGTGGAGCAGATCGAAAAACAGCTCCATAAACTTATTAATGTAATAAATGTTTACAACCTCACAGATGTTAAAACTGTCCACAGGGAGATGGCTTTAATAAAGGTCCATGCCAAACCTGATACCAGAGCAGAGATTTTAAGAATAATCGATATTTTCAGATGCAAAATTGTTGATGTGGGCTTTGAGCATTATACAGTGGAGGTAACTGGTAATGAAGGTAAAATATTTGCGCTGTTAACCCTCTTAAGGCCAATGGGAATTATGGAGATTGCGAAAACAGGAATGGTGGCCTTGTCCCGGGAATTAAAATAAAAGACAGGCCTGGTTTTATTTCGGGTGAGAGTTGAGTTGTGAGTATTGAAAAAGAACAGACTGTAAATTACTAAAAATTATTTAAAAATAAAAAAGGTGGATATTATGGGTGATATCGATTTTGGCGGTGTAATGGAAGAGGTTGTTACTTCCGAGGAATTTTCCATTGAAAAGGCCAGGGAGGTGCTAAAAGATGAGACCATTGTTATTCTCGGCTATGGTGTCCAGGGACCTGCTCAGGCTCTGAATCTTAAAGATAACGGATTTAACGTGATCATAGGCCAGCGTGAAGGAGAGACTTACTGGGATAAAGCCATATCTGATGGTTTTGTCCCAGGGAAAACCCTTTTCCCCATAGAAGAGGCAGCAAAACAGGGAACAATTATCCAGATGCTTCTTTCAGATGCAGGCCAGGCTGCTGCATGGCCTGCAGTTAAAAAATGTCTTAATAAAGGTGATGCCCTTTATTTTTCCCACGGTTTTTCCATTGTTTACAAAGAACAGACAAATGTTATTCCTCCTGACTTTGTTGATGTTATCCTGGTGGCACCAAAGGGTTCAGGAACAAATGTGCGAAGAAATTTTCTGGATGGGAGCGGTATTAATTCCAGTTTTGCCGTTTACCAGGACTTTACAGGAAAAGCAAAGGAAAGGACCCTTGCCCTGGGAATTGCCATAGGATCAGGATACCTTTTTCAAACGACTTTCGAAGATGAAGTTTACAGCGATCTCACAGGAGAGCGGGGAGTTTTAATGGGATGCATCGCAGGAACCATGGAAGCTCAATATAATGTTTTAAGAAAAAACGGCCATTCTCCAAGCGAGGCTTTTAATGAAACAGTTGAAGAATTTACACAAAGTCTGATACGCCTTGTGGGGGAAAATGGAATGGACTGGATGTTTGCGAACTGCAGTACCACAGCTCAAAGGGGAGCTTTGGACTGGGCTCCAAAATTCAGAGATGCTGTGGCTCCTGTTTTTGAAGACCTGTATAATAGTGTTAAAAGTGGACAGGAGACAAAAATAGTCCTGGAAGCAAACAGTGCGCCGGATTATCTGGAAAAACTTACAAAAGAATTAGATGAAATTAAAAATTCTGAAATGTGGCAGGCTGGTGCTGCTGTTCGTGCGCTAAGGCCGGAAAATCGTAAACAAAAAAAGAGCTGATGAATTATGAATTAAGGATTGGAAGCTACTATTTATTAATTGAAAAATCCGGGGCATCCGGATTGGGGCGTAGATTTTATAAATGAAGGACAGATTAATTTTTTTTGATACAACTTTAAGAGATGGTGAGCAGTCACCCGGGGCCAGCATGAATACTGCTGAAAAACTCAGAATTGCGGTACAACTGGAAAAACTCGGAGTTGATGTTATAGAGGCAGGTTTTCCTGCAGCATCAGAAGGAGATTCGGAGGCGGTCTCTGCAATAGCCGCTAAACTTAAAAAGACTGAGATAGCAGCATTAACACGTACTGCAAAAGAGGACATCGACCTTGCATGGGAAGCTGTCAAACATGCTGTAAAGCCGAGGATACATATTTTTGTTGCCACATCTGATCTTCATATTACTCATAAACTTCTATCCACAAGGGAACAAATTTTACAGGATATAATCGAGGCTGTAAAATATGCAAAGGGATTTACCGATAATATTGAATTTTCGGCCGAAGATGGTTCCAGGAGCGATCGTGATTATTTGTGTAAGGTTTTTGAAGCTGCCATAGAAGCCGGGGCAACAACAATAAATCTTCCTGATACAGTGGGATATGTCGTGCCGGAAGAATATACAGAACTCTTGAAATATGTACAGGCTCATACCCCAAATATT
Source organism: Desulfobacteraceae bacterium (assembly GCA_030642865.1). Lineage (GTDB taxonomy): Bacteria > Desulfobacterota > Desulfobacteria > Desulfobacterales > BuS5 > DAOWMW01. The sequence continues at coordinate 3,202 of DAOWMW010000058.1, read as the reverse complement.
GACAAAGCTGTTTTAAGCGTTCATTGCCATAATGATCTTGGGCTTGCCACTTCAAATACCCTGGCTGCAATCAAGGCAGGAGCAAGGCAGGTGGAGGTGACGATAAACGGCATAGGAGAAAGGGCAGGAAATACATCTTTAGAAGAAGTGGCCATGGCAATACATACAAAACAGAATATTTTCCCCCTGACCTCAAACATTAATACTGAACTAATATGTCCCACCAGTAAGCTTGTAAGTATGATAACAGGAATACTGGTACAGCCGAATAAGGCAATTGTTGGCGCCAACGCATTTGCACATGAAGCAGGGATTCATCAGGATGGTGTCCTTAAAAACCCATTAACATATGAAATAATGAAACCTGAAACAGTGGGCCTCGGGGGTAACAGCCTTGTACTCGGTAAACATTCTGGCAAACATGCTCTCCAGGCTCATTTAAAAGAGATGGGGTATGATCTTTCCCGGGAAGAAATACAAATTGTCTTTAAAAAATTTAAAACCCTGGCTGACAAGAAAAAAAATATAGAGGATGAAGATCTGGAATCTATTGTTACAGAAGGAATATTAAGGACCAGTGATGTTTTTTGTCTGGACTATCTCCATGTTACCAGTGGAACCACAGTTTTTCCCATGGCCAGTGTAAAGCTGCAGATCAACGGAAGAAAAACACAGGACTCCCATTACGGGAATGGTCCCATTGATGCTGCTTTTAATACCATTGCAAAACTTGCTGATACAGATGCTGAATTGTTGAGATTTTCCATCAGTGCCCTAACAGGTGGTACAGATGCGCAGGGAGAAGTAACTGTCCGTTTAAAGGATGGAGGCCTGATTGCCCTGGGAAGGGGTGCTGATTCAGACATAATTGTAGCCAGTGCCAAAGCTTATGTTGACGGACTTAACAGGCTTGAATATTTGAAAAAACGACCAAAACAATTATTATCTTGAACAGTTTATTACATTAGCCAGTGCTGAATGAATTTTTTTGATGATTTCGCAGGAATCCAGGCACTTGGGGAAAGCGCCTCTGTTGCTACATTTTTTACATGGGCTTTTCACCAGGTAGCCTGCCTCAAAATCAAAGAGATGTTTTGTATCATTTTTTTTAAATTTTTTGTCCATGGCGTTTATTTATCACTTAATTTTGATCTGTGCGGTTTGCAGGGGCAGAATCCATTTCTGCCCTGCGGATATGGATAGGTACAGGTCGGATATGGAATCCGCCCCTGCTTTGAAAAATCCAGGTATTACGTCAGCAGGAAATAAAACACCCAGTGGGTGAAGATTTTTAGATAATACATTTCACTTTGGCCAGAGGGAGGAAGACGTATTGTAATACTCCAGCGACCGATAACGCAGTAAAATTTATTATCTGGAATTCTATAGCAAACATCCTGTTATCATTTTTGCTAATAGCTAACTCTGCAAAATCTTAACCGGGCACGACTGAATAAATGTGGGTATTTTGGCAAAAACATGGTAAATGATACAAACAGGTTCAAGCAGTTTAAAACTGTTTGAAGCGAATCACATCTTAAGGAGCGTGAATTTATTTCATCCCCAATCTTAAAGCACGACTGCAATCATAATGTTTGAATAATTACAATTATTATCACATTAATTCAAGAAGAAAATAATTTCAAAAAAATTTTTTTACATTAAATTATTATGCGAACCGGCATCGGATATGATATACATAGATTAGTCCATGGGCGGAAACTTGTTTTAGGCGGAGTAACAATACCCTGTGAAAAAGGTTTACTCGGCCATTCCGACGCTGACGTACTTATCCACGCTGTTTGTGATGCGCTCCTGGGCGCTTCCGGGCTGGGAGATATCGGACTCCATTTTCCTGACACTGATGACAGGTTTAAGGATATGCAGGGGGTAAAGCTTCTTTCCCATACATATAAACTGGTTAAGGACAAAGGTTTTTATGTTATTAATATAGATTCCACAATATTTGCTGAAAAACCTAAATTATACTCTTATAAAAAAAAAATGGAAAATAATATGGCCAGGGTACTTGGAATTGATCCCGACTTTGTTAATGTCAAGGCCACCACCATGGAAGGACTTGGCCCCGTGGGAAATGGTGACGGCATTGGCGCCATGGCCGCTGTTTTAATTAAGGGCCCGCTCAAAAACAACTTAACATTTTAAGCGTCGATCCATCCTGCCTGACTGCGTTACGAAAACGTATAAATATCTTGATATTCCTACGCTTTCGCGCCTTGTCAGGCAGGCACCTCAACACTTAAAATTGCCAATTTATTTTTGAGCGAACCCTAAGGGCTCTTCCAAATCAGGCAGAGTAAACAAATTTACTTAAATTTTTATACAGAAAAGGAAAAAAATGGACAGACAAGATAATAAAACCGATGCTGAATTATCCGAAGAAACTGATTGGGATAATTGTATCAAGGCCTATTACGAAAAACCCTCCAGTTTTAAAACATGGTCAGGATATGATGTTAACGCAATATATACACCTGAGGATTTGCCCAAAGACCATTATAAGAAAAAAGTTCAGGATGCGGGAACTTATCCTTATACACGGGGAATTCATGCAAACATGTTCAGGGGCCGTTTGTGGACAAAGCGTGAAATTGCAGGGATAGGTACTCCCAGGGAGACATATGAACGCTTGAAATATCTGGTTGAGGCTGGGGGGTCAGGCCTCAATACAATTCTTGATATAACCGGCGCTTTGGGAATTGATCCTGATCATCCCCTTGCCGGTGACGAGGTCGGACTGACAGGGGTTAATGTTTCATCACTTACTGATATGGAATTTTTAACAGGAGATATCCCTTTAGATAAAATCAGCTGGTCAATGATAGCTGCCACCACTGCTTGTGCTGCAACCATGTCCCAGTATATTGCTGTAGCGGAAAATGCAGGCTATGATATTTCAACCCTTCGGGGATCCATCCAGAATGATCCCATACATACAGCTTTTTGTGGGTTTAAGCCTGCATCCCCGTTGGATTTAGCCATAAAACTCGGCTGTGATGTAATGGAATTTTGCACAAAAAATATGCCCCAATGGTATCACACCACGGTTAATATGTATGATATGCGGGAACAGGGGATCACCGCTCCCCAGGAGGTAGCCTACGGTTTTGGTATTGCCATGTGTTATATTGATGAACTGATCAGCAGGGGGTTAAATATTGACGATTTTGCCCCAAGATTT
>DAOWMW010000158.1 GCA_030642865.1 Desulfobacteraceae bacterium | reverse complement strand
GCGAGGCACGAGCGAGTTTCGCAATTTTGGCGAAGCAAACTTAGAAATTCAAGAAATTTATTCTTTAATAGCGGAAAAAACAATTAAACTTTCCGTATTTTGTCTATTTTGTTTCTTGCAATTTCCTAACCGGACACCACAGATTCAAATAGACCTTAAGATAAAAATTTTGGATGCGTTATCGGTGATCGGAGTATTATAACACCTCTTCCCTTCGGTCTTCCCAAAATTATTATCTTAAAGCCTATATGACAAGGTTTCAGGCGAGAGATACTAAAAATTCATCAGGCGCCCTTTAAAAATTTCCAGTTTCAATCTTTTTGGTGATAATTTCAACCTGCGTTTTCATGGTAATATCTTCTTTTATTGCACGTTCAACTTTTCCTATGGAATGAAGAACCGTTGCGTGGTACCTGTTAAAAGACTTTCCAATTACCTGCAATGGCGCATCTGTATAATTACGGGACAAGAACATGGCAATATGTCTAGGCCTTACCACATGCTGCTTGCGGGAGCGGGAGGCAAGGTCATTAACAGTAACATTAAACTGTTTGGATACAAGCTTTTTTATAATTTCCATTGTAACGGTTTTGCGAATACGAATAATGTTTTTAACAACACTTTCAGCCAGGGGAAGATCAATGGTGACGCCAAGTAGAGAAGATTTGGCAGCAACACCTACTAACCCGCTTTCCACCTGCCTGACATCTTCTGTGAGCTCACTTGCCAGATATTTGGCCACATCATCCGGAATAGAATATCCATAAACATTTGATTTTTTCTGCAATATTCTGACTCGTGTCCGAAAATCAGGAGCTTCAATATTCGAAATAAGAGCAGATGAAAGGCGTGAACGTAATTTATCACTTAATTTAGGAATATCTCCTGGAAGATAACAACTGGAAAATATTATTTTCTTCTCCGATTCATGTAAATAGTCGAGTGTTGTTGCAAGTTCTGTTTGAGTACGCTCTTTGCCGCTTAGATATTGAATGTTTTCCAGCAGCAAAACATCACACCCATCCCTGTATTTTTTTTTGAAATCACTGAATGTATCATTTTTAAATGCCTGAACCATTTCATTGGTGAAATCCTCCGCAGTGATATAGTAAATTTTGCTGGAAGAATTTTCAGAAAGGATGTAATGTCCTATTGCTTGGGAAAGATGGCTCTTCCCCATTCCTGGCTTTGAAATCAAGTACAAGAAATTTTGAGGAAGATTTTGGCGTGATGCAAGGGAGAGGGCTGCAGAGAATGCAAAATCATTATTGCTTCCCACAACAAACTGATCAAAGGTAAAATTATTTCTCAAATAACGTCCGCTGTGTACACGTAATTTATTATCAGGAAAAGAGACTTGAGAGGTGGCTGCTGTTTTTTTTAAATCATATCGACTAAAATCGGCAACTTCGATTATTAATTTATAAGCTTTGCCGAAAATTCGTTTGATTTCTTTATCAAGAACAGCTCCGTGTTGATCAAGAATACGTTTTTTAGAATAAAAATTCGAACAGGAAACGACAACAGAATTCTTCTTTGCCATTTGAAATTCCATAGGTTTAATCCACATGTTATAACTGTGCTCAGGGAGAATTTGTTTAACACTTGTTTTCACTTCGTTCCAAAGAATTTTCATTTTTTTAGATACCTTATATCCTGGTGAAATTAATTATCCGAGAATCTGCAGTGCTCACTGCTGTCTACAGATTAATTGACACGGGAGCAGATGTTCTGCTGCTTTTAAATAATTTCCATGTATCTGTCAAACTGGGAAAAAACGGTTTTTGTTTATTCGTGTATAAAGTTATAAACATTTTATATGTATCTGTTTTTTTTACATTTTTTTGATAAGATGTCTGCAACCTGCTTTAAATACACTATTTTTTCAAATATTAAATTTTTGTAAAAAACTTAATAACATCTATTACATTAGCAGAATTGTTGACAATTATAATCTAATTATTGACAATTGCTTTTCATGAAATAGCTGTTAAAATCTATGATTATCTTAAATGTTACAAAATGTTTAAAATAAAAAATATTTTCATTTGATCCCCGTGACATACATAAGGATCGTGAATTTATTTCATCCCCAATCCTAATTTAATAAATTCTGGCAATTGTTTGTAAAAGAGTATAACCTTTTAACAAGTATGGCATTTATAAACAAAAAAAAGTCGTAACCATTCAGCCATGCTGTTTATATGCATCAACTGAATAGTTACGAACAGTCAAATAAAAAGAACAGGTTATTATAATGAAAAAGAAACTTCCTCTTACCGGTATTACCATGGGGGATCCTGTGGGAATAGGCCCTGAAATTATTCTTTCTGCACTTGAGGATCCTGCCATATATGATCTATGCCGGCCGATTGTGTTTGGAGATTTTGCTGTCCTTGAAAATGCAAAAAAATATAGAGGGAGCAAGCTTAAAATTTCAGTTGTGGATAAACCTGATGCAAAAATATTCAGGCACGGAATAATCAATTTAATAAATGTCTCGAACCTTGATTCCTGTGAAATTATACCTGGAAAACCGACGCCGCAAACAGGGAGGGCAATGATTGATTATATTACCGCTGCTGCGGATATGGCTGTAAGCGGAGATATTGCTGCGATTACAACATGCCCCATAAACAAGGTTGCCATGCAAATGGGGGGGAGTAAATTCACCGGACATACAGAACTTTTGGCATATCAAACAAATAGCACGGATTTTATCATGATGCTGGCAGGTGATAGATTGCGCGTGGCCCTTGTAACCATTCATAAACCTTTAAAACAGGTTCCTGAAATAATATCAGAAGAAAAAATTCTGCATACTATACGGATAGTTAATACTTCTTTGCAAGAACGCTTTGGTTTTAAAAATCCGGTAATTGCAGTTGCAGGATTAAATCCCCATGCAGGAGAGGATGGCCTTTTTGGTGATGAGGAGGAAAAAATTATTGTCCCTGCAATAGACCGGGCAGTAAAAGAGGGGATTAATGTTAAAGGAGCATTTCCCCCTGACACAGTATTTTATCATGCACTAAATGGAAAGTACCATTCTGTCATTTGTATGTATCATGACCAGGGATTGATCCCGTTTAAACTGATACATTTTAAAGATGGAGTCAATACAACCCTGGGGCTTCCGATAATACGAACGTCGGTTGATCATGGCACAGCTTATGATATTGCGGGGACCGGGAAAGCAGATCCAGGGAGTCTTATTGCAGCAATCAAAATGGCTTCGGACCATGGCAGTATTTTTTTTGAACGGGGTGTCTAATTACATATTTTTTTTAAATTAAGGACGAATAATGGCTTTTAAGTGGTTTAAAAAGAAAAAAAAAGATGAAGAGACAGAAGAAAAAATCGTTGATGGGATAGTCGATGATAAAGTTGATGGGATAAAAAAAGAGGATACCGGCGAAATCGGAACTGATGATAATTATCTCCCTGAAGAGCCGGAGAGCGAGGAGGATTTAAACGGCACTCCAGACAAATTCAAAGAGGATGCCAGGGATGATCAAAAGGAGAAAAAATCGTTTTTGGGCCAGCTAAAAAAGGGGCTGGCAAAAACCAGGTCAGTTTTAACAACTGACATCAACGACCTCTTTACAGGGAAAACAGAAATTGACGATGATTTTTTAGATGACCTGGAAGAACTTCTTATAACATCTGATATTGGTGTTAAGGCATCAACCGATTTAATAGAGATTATTTCAAAAAAAGCATCTAAAATATCCGACCCTGAACAATTAAAAGAAATTTTAAAAAAAGAACTCCTTTTACAGTTGAGGAATAAAAATTCGAAAAGTCTGGAAAAAACAGTTGGAAAGCCCCATGTTATTATGGTAATAGGCGTTAATGGGACAGGGAAAACAACAACCATAGGAAAGCTTGCCTCAAAAGCTACATCTGCCGGAAAAAAAGTTCTGGTGGTGGCAGCGGATACCTTCAGGGCAGCAGCAATTGATCAACTCATGATATGGGCAGACAGAGCTGGAGCCGATATAGTTAAACATAAAGAAAAATCCGACCCCGCAGCAGTTGCATATGACGGAATAGATGCTGGAATAGCCAGGGGGGCTGATATTGTTCTCATAGACACCGCAGGAAGACTTCATACAAAAGTCAATTTGATGGAAGAACTGAAAAAAATCAAAAGGTCCCTTGCAAAAAAAAATCCCGAGGCACCCCACGATGTACTTCTGGTACTTGATGCAACCACAGGTCAAAATGCTTTGGCCCAGGCGGAAACATTTAATGCCGCGCTTAATGTAACGGGAATTGCCCTGACAAAACTTGACGGAACTGCAAAAGGGGGGGTTGTCGTAAGTATCTGCAGCACTTTGGATATACCAATAAAATACGTTGGAGTGGGGGAAAATATCGAAGACCTTCAGCCTTTTGATTCTGAACAAT
>DAOWMW010000118.1 GCA_030642865.1 Desulfobacteraceae bacterium | reverse complement strand
CGACAGGCTGTTACGAAACGCAATTTATCCAATTTCTGCGTTAAAAAATAAATTTAATCCTCGAAATACAACGGGTATGTCTGCGGTTAAATTGATTTTTCGCCTTGAACTTGAAGAAATCTTCATTCCGTAACAGCCTGTCGATTCTTTTTTTAGGACGGGGAGAATATGTCTTTTAAGGATGCTCTTATAAAAAAAATAAAAATAGACAAGCTGGCAAAAAAGACCCTTGCCTCCATTGGTCCTCCTGACAGTGAACGTAAGGTTGACAAAGAGGCTCTGCGTACTATTCTTACCATGGCTTCATATACAATGAAGAAAGAACGGGATCTTGAGCTGTTTTTATCTTCTTTAGATTCAGGCAAAAAGAGGATACTGGTTTTAGATAATGAGCTTGCAATATATAATACTACCATTAAAGATGTTGTCCTGCGCAAAAGCCCCAATGTCAAGGAAATGTTGAACATAAAAAATGTTTTTAAAATATTAAATGATTCAGATGTCCTTGTGAGCAAGCGGGAAGACTCGGTCAAAGCAGTGCAGGAGGAATCGATTGACAAGCTGGACCTTTCTTTTAACAGGTCTGATATTGATGGGATAGCAGAGGACGGGGTGGCGTCGTTAAAAAAAGAAGACACCCATGCTGTTTTAGAGACACTTTCCCTTTTTTCTGAAATTCTCGGTTATACTCAGCTTCCTCAGAACGTACTTGGTTTTGCCCACGGAAGGATACTGGGCGCTTTAACCAGGGAAAAATCTGGGAATATAACCTACGCTCCCCTTGTAATATATGAAGTAGTTAATAATACCATCAAGCTGATTGATACACGTTTTATGATTAAAGATAAACAACAGGCTAAATTAATACGTGATATTGCCACAGGTGAAAAGCCTGCGACCCTGGAAGGGAACGATGTCTTTTTTTGTTTGGCCAAATTTTGCAATGCGTTAGATAAAATTTCTATGTTTAATGATTCAGCAGGTTAGGAACAATGAGTTATGAAATTAATTATCTGAGAATTTATAAGACAGGTGAGGATATATAATGAAAGAATTGAAAAAACTTTTTTACAGAATTATCCAGCGGGTTAACATAAACCTTCGGGAGCTCGAATATGATGTCAGGCCTTATGTTTTGGCTCTTATTCCCCCGGATCAGATGACCAAATTCTATGCATTTTACGGCATTACAGAAGATCATCCCCTGAATTTACATTTCAAACATTCTGCCCTGGCAGGGAGTTATTTTTTGGGGGAATGCAGTGTAACCGATTCTTTGGTTTATAAAAGTGATATAAGGGGAGATGAGCTAAAGAAAGAGGGTGATATCTTCACGTTTCAGCATTTCGAGATTCCCATTTCAAGGAATGAGGTAATTAATATAGAAGACAGCCTTCTTATTAAAACCCTTGTTCATAACTTTTCCCATGACCCGGAAACCCCTGAAAATTTTTTCATCAGAGATACTGTGGCTGTACATTATTCCAATATTCATGGATCCCCTTCTGACGGATGCTTTTTGGAACCGTTTTCAACTGTGGACCTGACCACTATATATGATTGTGTAATTGGAGCCTTTGCCTATGTTCAGGCAGGGGAGATCAGCCATCAAAATATTGCGCCGGGAACTATATGGGTTCGTAATAATCAGTTTAATTTCCTGTATCAATATTCTGTTGCCAGCCTGAATAAGTATATTAATTTTTCTGCAGGAAATCAACCAGGAGGGGTCTTTATCGATTTTATCGAAGATCGTCAGGAAGCCTTTCAGCGGGTTTTTGATGCAGTTAATATTGAATCATCTGCAACGGTTCCAGGGAGTGCTTCCCTGGATCGTTTTGCTGTGAATAAATCTCAATGTCATATAGGTGATAATGTTCTGGTTTCTCAGAGGGCCTATCTCCAAAACGGATGGCTCGGAAAAGGAGCAAATGCGCAGGAAAATTGTTACATCATTAATTCTCGGCTGGAAGGGGAGAATGTAACTGCCCATGGAGCTAAAATAATTGAATCGGATTTAGAAAAACAGGTATTTGTAGGTTTCAACAGTTTTCTCAGGGGACGACCCAACAGCAGGCTGAAGATAGGGAAAGAGAGCATAATCATGCCCCATACAATCATTGATATTAGCAAACCTCTGGTTATTCCAGCGGGGCACCTGGTGTGGGGACTTGTGACCTGCGAGGAGGACCTTGAAGTTAATAGTATGCCCATAAATGATTTAGTAAAAATTAAAGACGGTTTTTCCAAAGGAAATCTGGTTTTTGAAGGGAGCGGCTCAAGCTTTGTTTCAGCATTTAAGGATCGGATCCATCACATCCTGGAAGCAAACGGTGCTTTTTTTGACGGGAATAAAAACAAAGGTCATGCCCAGAAAAATCAGAATATTTCAATTAATACTATTCAGCCTTATCCCAAAGGGGAATTAAAAGGATTATATCCAACCGTTATTATACAACCTTAAACAGGAGGGGCGCCTCTGGTGGGTGCCCGAAATATTGTAACCTGAAAATTAATTTCCAAGGTTACATTCCATTATCATTGATGCTATTTCCCCATACACATCTGAAAACCGTAAAATTCCAACAATATTTTTGCCATCTTTAACAAGGAGCCCCTGGTGATGACTCATTATAAATTGATGAACAGCTTCGTCCAGGGTGGAATCAAATTTTACAAATTCACCCATGGTTATTGTGTCCATAATATCTTTTACCTTTAAAGCAGCCCCTTTTTGGCAGATATCATTAAAGGGTTTATCCCAGAAAAGCTGCTGATTAATTAATGAGTTTAAAAATGTTTTGCTAAAACCAAACTGGGAAAGCGGGTGGGGGCCTTTAATTAAATCATATTTGGGTTCTAAAGATTTTATGATATTCATATAATTAATTTTACCTATTACCTTATTCGCTTTGTCGCAAACCAATATTGCCCTGTGCCGGGTTTTGGATGAATCATACTCCTGTTGAGCCTTATGAAGAGAGACAACTGCTTCAAGCAGAGTCGCATCATCCTGGACAGTAGCATATTCTGAGATTGGGACCATCAGGTCTTTTATTGCAAATGATTTCATGAAATCCTCCATGAGCTGGCTTGAAAGTCTATAAATAGTGCCCAGCGAAAAATCATAGTTTTCCCATGGAACACGAAATATACTCAATCTTTATATTTTGAATAATTTGAATCAGGCTATTAAAATTAGCGTTTGTTTTTTCGTTTTTTATTCAGATTTTTTTTCCCTCTCCTTTGACGAAAAATTATTTTTACAGGAGTTTTATCCAGCCCTGTTGCTTCCTTGATCTGATTTGTTAAAAACCTTTGATATGAAAAATGTACACCTTCGGGGTAATTAACAAAAAAGAGAAAAACAGGGGGCTTGGTCCCTGTTTGGGCGGCATAATAAAATTTAATCCGTTTACCCCGGTGTAATGAGGGCTCATTTTTGATAACAGCCCGCTCCACTATCCTGTTTAGCTGCCCTGTACCTATACGGGTTGTATATTGAGCATAAACTTCCTCAACCAGTTTAAAAATTTTTGGAACTCTTAATCCTGTGAGTGCGGAAATTGTTATTGCAGGTGCAAAGTTTAAAAATTTTGCCGACATTTTTAATTGATCATAATAGGTTTTAACTTTTTTTTGTTCCTTTGGGACTATATCCCACTTGTTCAGTATAAAAATACATCCACAACCCCGTTCAAAGGCATACCCTGCAATACTTATATCCTGATCGGTAATACCTTCTGCCGCATCAATAAGAATCAATGCAACATCACATCTTTCCATGCTTTTTAATGATTTGATAATGGAAAATTTTTCAAGCTTCTTGTTTACTTTCCCCTTTCGCCTTATTCCCGCTGTATCAACAAGGATATAGGAATTATCACCGACTTTACAGACAGAATCGATTGAATCACGGGTAGTTCCCGGGATTTCGCTGACAACAAGCCGTTTTTCACCGATAATATGATTTATCAATGAAGATTTTCCCACATTGGGCCTGCCGATAACTGCAACTTTTATCATATTCTGGGACGGCTGGGTGACGTTTTGGGGAAACATCCCTATCATATCATCCATAAAATCCATTACGCCATAATTGTGTTCGGCTGAAACAGGATATATTTTTTCAATGCCAAGGCTATAAAATTCGTAAAAATTTTTTTCCTGCTCAAATCCATCAATTTTATTTACCACATAAAAAACAGGTTTGGTTACGGGCCTTAGAATATCTATAATATCCTTATCAAAAGCCGAGCATCCTTCTTTACCATCAAGGAGCAAAATGATTACATCGGCTTCCTCAATGGCACAAATTACCTGATCCCGGATCTGGCGTGAAAAAATATCAAAATCATTATTTATAAATCCTCCTGTGTCGATCAGAATAAACTCAATATCATTCCAGACGGCTTCTTGATAATGGCGATCCCGTGTAACCCCGGGGAAATTATCCACAAGGGCATTTTTTGATTTTGTTATTCTGTTAAAGAGGGTTGATTTACCCACATTCGGACGTCCAACAATTGCTACTACAGGTTTCATAATATTTATTTGTTGAAAAATTATTTTTGTATTTTAAAAATCTATTGTCGCATACTAAGGAGAGCCTGTCAAATACGACCTCCCCTGCTTCCCCTTGATGCCCATTGCTCACCGAAAAAACATAGTTTCTAACCTTTCGGGATATAATTATACTTAACCCTTCAACAAAAAATATGCATGAAGTAAAATTCACTATTGCTCTCGTTTCCAGGTTTGTCTCGGAGTTCACGGCAAGCCTTGCAAGGAAAATATGCTGTTGACACACGAGCTCCCCACCAGATAGTATAAACCAATTTGAAAAAATCACTATCTATTTTTGTCCCAGGGTGTTGGATTTATATTATCTTGGTTCAGTGTGAATTGGAAAATTTCAGTTTAAAAATAAGCAACATTTTAAACAAAAAAGATGCACTTCGTGCCTTTTTGTTTTATTGGGTTTTCAAGGCATAGGCAGGAAGATTTGGATAATGAGTATTGGCTTGAGAGAAACTATAAGGACTCGATCAAAAATAACTTAGCATTTTAAGCGTCGATCCATCCTGCCTGACTGCGTTACGAAAACGTAT
>DAOWMW010000219.1 GCA_030642865.1 Desulfobacteraceae bacterium | reverse complement strand
TCAATAGTTGTCAGATTCACCAGTTCCGACACCCGGAGACCTGCAGCATAAAGAAGCTCAATCATTGCGTCATTCCTCACATCCGCAGGCTTGTTTGACGAAGGCGTATTTAAAAGGAGGATAACCTCCTCAACAGACAGGATGTCCGGGAGTTTTAATTCTGTTTTTGGAAGGTCAAGAAGTTTTGCAGGGTCATTGGGTATCAAAGTTTTTTGTAATAAAAATTTATAAAACCCTCTGATGGCCACAAGGTGCCTTCCCCTTGACTTAGCCTTAAGGCCTGACTCTTGTAATTCAAACATGTGCCGTAAAATCACTTCCGCGTCCACGTCTGTAAATTTAAAGATTTTCACCCTTTTTAGAAATTCGAGATATTTTGTCAGGTCCAGAGTGTATGAGGATATGGTCTCTTTTGAAAGGCCCTTTTCCACAATAAGATATGTAATATATTGATCCAGTAAGAGGTCTATCTCCATCCTGTTTCCATTCTGTTAAGAACTTCAGCACCGTCTTCCCTTACAACTACCATATTTTCTATTCTAACACCTCCCCAGCCTGGAAGGTATATCCCCGGTTCCACTGTAAATACCATTTGGGGTTCGATTATCACATCCCTTAAAGGACTTATCCCAGGATCTTCGTGAACGGCAAGCCCCACACCATGCCCCAGGCCATGGCTGAATTTTCCTTTAAAACCATTATTTTCAATATGCTCCCTGGCAATTTTATCAATATCTTTACCTGACATGCCTGGTTTAATTGCTTTAATTGCTTTAGCCTGGGCAGTTTCTACGGTACTGAAGACTTTTAAAAAGATTTCATCGGGTTTACCAATTATACGGGTCCGTGATATATCAGAGGAGTAGCCGTTTACCTTTACCCCCCAGTCAAATAAAAGCGGAATTCCTCTGGTAAGTTTGTCATTACCCGGAATTGCGTGGGGAAGAGCGCTGTTTATGCCTGCTGCACAGATCACAGGAAAAGAGAGGGACTCCCCACCTGCTTCACGAAGTTCTTTTTCCAGAGACCAGGCCGCTTCTTTCTCTGTTATTCCGGGTTCCATGGAATCGAAAAAAAGGGTAAATCCGGTTTCGGCAATTGAAAGTGCTTTTTTTATTTCACATATTTCTTCTTCACTTTTTATTTTACGATGATTTTTTATAATACTATCCATTGCCACCAGTTCAATATCAAGCCTGTTTGCTTTAAGTTCTTCTAAAATTTTATTAAACTGAAGATGTGACATTCGTTCACTTTCAAAACCGAGCCTTTTTGTTTTTAATAGTTGAAGAACTTCAGGAATTTTTTTTGCCAACCCTTCTTTATAGCAAAGAATATCGTAAAAAGGCGCCTCTATTCCTGCCTGGAGTTCATAGCGTGAATCTGTGGCCAGAATAAGCTTTGAATCGTTTATAAAAAGTGCACCTGCAGATTCGTCAAACTGGTGGTCTTCCCCGGTGAAACCGCTCAGATAGCGCCGGTTACTGTCAGATAGAACAAGGCAGGTATCGATTTTTTTTTTGGAGATAGATTCCCTGAGTTTCTCCAGTCTATGTTGAATATTCTGTTTCAAGTTGTTTACCTGTAGATGCCCGGAGCTTTTCAAAATTCACCATAGCCAAGCTCTGACAAGGAAAAATGTATTGCAATACTCCGACCACCGATTTTGTTAAAATGGGACATCATTATTCACCACAGGGGACAGGGTTTCTCCAGCAGAGGTATTTTCAGTTCGTGGCGCAGATGGTGTGGGTGGCGCAACTGCATCATCCCTTGCACCAAGCATTTTCATTTCAGATGCTATTATATCGGTGGAGTACCTTGTTATTCCATCCTTTTCCCATGAACTTGTCTGCAGCCTGCCTTCAATATAAACCTGTTTTCCTTTTACAAGATATTCACCACATATCTCCCCAAGCCTTCCAAAGGCGACTATACGGTGCCATTCTGTTTTTTCCCTTTTTTCCCCTGATGCTTTGTCTGTCCAGGCTTCCGAGGTTGCGATACTGAATCTTGCAACTGCAAGGCCAGCGGGAGTATAGGTTAGTTCAGGATCCCTGCCCAGGTTCCCTATTAAAATTACTTTGTTTAGTCCTGCCATTATATTATCTCCTTTTAATAATCAGGATTCGAACAGTGGTTATCAGTAGTGTCCGGTTAGAAACTTTCCGTATTTTGTTTTTCGCAATTTCCGAAGCGGATACCACTGAGTGGTTATAATTTATTTACCTTCAAAAACCGGCCTGCTTTTATTTAAAAAAGATTTAACCGCATTTTTGTGATCTTCGGTTTTCATAAGTTTTCGCTGCATGGAACCCTCATATTCAAGGGCTTCAGTTATATCCATTTTCCAGGCCCGATGCAAAAAGGTTTTAGCCATGCCAATTGCTTTTGTTGCCATCCCGGAAAGCCTTTCAGCAAGTTTCATTACTTCTGGTTCCAGATCTTTATTCTCAACAACACGATTTATCAATCCCATTTCAAAGGCCTCCTCCCCACTGATATTTTTACCTGTGAAGATAAGCTCCTTTGCTCTTGCAAGCCCCACCAGACGTGGGAGAAGATATGCACCACCCCAGTCCGGCCCCAGCCCAAGTTTTACAAAGGCCTGGCCGAATCGGGCATCTTTGGAAGCAACAACAAGATCGCAGGCAAGTGCCAGATTGCATCCTGCACCGATGGCATCACCATTTACCATTGCTATTACAGGTTTTTCCAGAGCAATTAAATTTGTAACGGCCCTGTGGGCAGCCTTTGTAATAATTTCCATGGAGTTTATCCCTTTGGGGTCTCCCCATGTTTTAATATCCCCTCCAGCCGAGAAGGCACGTCCTGCGCCTGTTACCACAACAGCACGGACAGTCTCATCCTTTGCAAGGTCATAAAATGCCGTGCCAATGTCCTGACGCATTTCAACACTAAAGGCATTTAAAACCTCAGGTCGGTTCAAAGTCAGTATTGCAATGTTCCCTTTTTTTTCCAGCAAAATATCCCTGTACATAGAGTCTGTACCTCCAGGTTGTATAAACCTTTAAGAAGGTCTATATTTATCCAATCCGCAGTGAAACACTGCAGCCTGATTCAGCATATGGGACAGGCCTCCACGGTCTGAGGGCTCAAAACCCATGGTTTTTCTCCAGACCTCCTGATCTTCCATGCAAAAATAGATAAGGATTTTGGGGGCAAGTTTCATGATATGGGAAATAATCTGTTCATAAAAATCAATCCTCAGAGGCTTGTAATATCTCATTTTATTGTCGAGTCCCGGGATAAATTCCCCATATATTATCTTTGAATCTGTAAACCGTTTCTGCACAATCGATTTCAGCCCGGGAATAAAACGAAAAGTTCCCAAACTGATCCATACGATATTTTCCGGCAATATATATGAAAAAAGAAGATCTATAACCTCTTTATACTCTTTTATACTATTATCATATATAACCATGGGATCAAAATGAAAAGTGAGG
>DAOWMW010000192.1 GCA_030642865.1 Desulfobacteraceae bacterium | reverse complement strand
GCCTGCCTGACAAGGCGTGAAAACGCAGGAATATCAAGATATTTATACGTTTTCGTAACGCAGTCAGGCAGGATGGATCGACGCTTAAAATGCTAAGTTATTTTTGATCGAGTCCTTAAGGTCCATAGCTGGCGCATCAAATTTTATTATAGCTCAGTGTCTGGCCGAAATCAGAGCAAAAATATCCTCAAAATTATACCATCCTTTCTATTTCTTTAACTTTTTTTTGAATACGTTTTTCAGAAACAGGGAAAGGAGTTTTAAGTTCCTGGGCAAAAATAGAAACTTTGTATTCTTCGATTATCCAGAACAATTCTTCCATTGAATCTTTTTTTTCCGTTGATGTCACAGGAGAAAGATCGGCCAGAAAATTTTCCAGAATATCTGCGAAGAATTTTATTTTATTCCATTTTATACAATCCCTTTCCTGATCAACCACCCCCCGTTTAGCCCTGAGATCCAGTGTCTGAATATATCTTGGTATTTGTATTAATCTCTTTGTATTATAAAGGGTTATAAAATTTTCAGGGAGAAGTCTTCCAAGCTGAAATCTTAATTCAGCTATAAATTTTTCCATGGTTTTGTTGTTTCTATGTTTTTTTTCGATTTCAAAAAAAGAGGTTCTTGTTTGATAAAAGGACTCTATGATTGTGGAACTGGCATTTAACAGGTCACGTCCCTGGATTAATAAGCTTTTTGAAGCCGATTTTATCAAACAGTCAAACTCCTGTCCGGTTCTGATATTTTTAAAAAAAAGATCATATAATACTTTATCATAAAGCATTTTTTGAAATTTTTTACACCCCCCAAAATAATCGGCCTTTTTATTTGTATTATGCGGCAGGATCAAATTTTTTTTTAAAAAGCCCAAATCCTGTGAAAGGGAGATTGATGCCAGGGCAAGAACCCCTTCTTTGTGGGAGTTTAGGGCTTTTTCCGCTTCATGAAAAAGACGTAAATTTACTGTTTTACCATTATCTTTTAAATTTTTTTCAAGGCCTGGGAAAAAAGTTGTTTTTTTGTTTTTTTCACCCTTGATAATTATCGATTCAGCAATATCGCCGAAGTTCCAGGACTTGATCCCTGTTTTTTCAATTTTCTTTTTTTCAACAAAATATAAGGAAAGATCTATATTCTTTTCTTCGAAATTTTTTAAAAGAAGATTTTTATCCTTTCCTGCCCTTATTATTTGCCCTTTTTGATCCAAAATAGCTATGCGGGCTTTTAAATGTTCAGGGAGCTCTTTTTCCGGCCATGCATGGGCAGGGATGTCAACGCTAAAACGTTTGTATAAAAATTTTCCCAGTTCCGTTAAAATGGATCTTTTGCACAAGGGCATCTCTTTTATTATAATATCGACTGTATCAGAAACAGGGACTAACTGCTTTCTGTATTTTTTAGGAAGGAGCTTAATCAAAGCTGTAATTTTTTCTCTGTAAAACCCGGGGACTAACCAGTCTATGGAGTCAGACAGAACATCCCTGCTAAAGACAGATGGTATTTTTATGGTGAGACCATCATCCGATTGACCAGGATTAAATTTGTAAATACATTCAAATCTGTTTTCACCGATGGAAATTTTATCAGGGTATAAGGACAATTGATCCTCACCCGGAGAGTACCTGATAATATCTTCTTCAGTCATACAAAGAAAATCATCCCCCCCTTTCTTTTTAATAAGTTTTGCAAGGGTTCTTGTATCATAAACATTACCGAGTTTCCGGCTGTAAAAGGAATATACTTCCTCTTCCCCAATGAGAATATCCCGCTTCCGCAATTTATTTTCCAGGTTCTCCATTTTTTTTATCAATTTCTTATTATATTCCATAAAGGAAAATGGTTTTTTTACATCCATATAAACAAGAGCGTTTCTTATAAAAATATCCCTGGCCAATTCAGAATCGACTTTACCATATGATACAGATCTCCCGGAATCTAATATCAGCCCGTACAGGCTAACCTGCTCCTGTGCCACAGCTTCGCCTCTATTCTTTTCCCAGTGGGGATTTTGGTATGTATATTTGCACAAATCCTTTCCAAGTTCTTCTATCCATTTGCTTTCTATATTTGCGGTTTTCATGGCATAGAGTCTTGATGTCTCGATTATTTCCGATGCGATTATCCACCTCCCTGATTCATTAAAAAGTACGGAACCAGGGAAAATCATTACCTCCTTATCCTTTGCACCTTTAAAAATTTTTTTTTCTTTTTTTACAGCAATGTTTGAAAGAAAACCTGATAAAACAGCTTTATGTATTTGCGGGTACAAGGGGTGGGGATATTTATCAGAATCTTTTGATTTGATATGTGGAGTATTATACCCTTTGTCTCTTTTTTTTTTCTCTTTTTCCTCCCCTTCCATAATGGATAGGAGCTGGTTATGTACATCACGCCATTCCTGCATTCTTTTAAAGGAGAGATAATTTTTTTTACAGAATTTTTTCATCTGGTTTGCAGTTTTTACCTTTTGCCATGTTTTATGATAAGCATTCCAGATATTTAAAAGGGTAATAAAATCAGAAGAAGGGGCTTTAAAAATTTCATGACAAAGGTCCGCCTCTTTTGTTTTTTGTGAGGGCCTTTGCCTTGGATCCTGTATGCTCAAAGCAGAGGCAATAATTGCGATTTCATCCACGCATCCTAATTTATGTGCCTCCATGAGTATTCTTGCAAGTCTCGGATCCACAGGCATTTTTGCCATTAATCGACCTGTTTTGGTAAGGTAATATCTGCCAAGGGGCCCCTTTTTTTCTTTTTTTCCACTGTTTCCTGTTTTTTCTTTTAAGGCAATGGCATTTAATTCTGCAAGAAGATTAATTCCGTCTGTTATACTTTTTTTATGTGGTACATCAATGAAAGGGAAATGGAGAATATCACCAAGCTTTAATGCCATCATCCTTAAAATAACCTCTGCGAGGTTTGCCCTTAATATTTCAGGAGAGGTATAAAGGGGACGGCTGTCAAAGTCTTCCTCGGAAAAAAGGCGGATACAGACTCCATTTTCCACCCGTCCGCAGCGCCCCTTTCTCTGGTCTGCGCTGCTTTTTGAAATCGGCTCCACAGGGATGGACGTTATCCTCAATCGTGGGGAATAACGTGAAATACGGGCAAGTCCTGTATCGATTACATATTTTATTCCGGGTATGGTAAGGGATGTTTCAGCCACATTTGTCGCAACGATTATTTTTCGATTTCTGGCTGGTTTAAAAATTTTTGACTGCTCGGATGCAGGCATTCTGGCAAAAAGAGGAAAAACAGAAACTTTTTTATAATATCTGCCCTCTATTGCCTCACATGTTTCCCGAATATCCTGTTCTGTGGGCATAAACACAAGAATATCGCCATACCCGGATTTTCCATGGAGATTATCCACCGCACGAACAGCCAATTCAACATGGTTATTTTCATCCTCATTTTTATCAGGAAGCTTCTTGGGAAGATACCGGGTCTCCACAGGAAACATCCGGCCAGACACCTCTATCACCGGAGCACCGTCAAAAGCCCTGGAAAATTTTTCAGTATCAATGGTTGCCGAAGTTATGATAATCTTAAAATTTTTTCTTTTCCCAAGGAGTGATTTTAAAAAACCAAGGATAAAATCTATATTGAGACTTCTTTCATGGGCTTCATCCACGATAATTGTATCATATTGTCTTAAAAATCTGTCGGAAATGGTTTCTGCAAGCAAAACTCCGTCAGTCATTATTTTTATCAGAGTCTTTTTACAGGTTTTGTCATGAAATCTTATTTTATATCCCACAAGCCCGTCTGTATCTTCACCCATTTCGTATGCAATACGTTTT
>DAOWMW010000150.1 GCA_030642865.1 Desulfobacteraceae bacterium | reverse complement strand
CGAAGCTGTAACAGCGGCTGTTGTTCGAAAGTCAGACTCAGAGGTAACAGAAAAGGATATTATCATTTTTTGCAAGGAAAAAATTGCAGGATTTAAAGTTCCCAAACGGATCTATTTTAGACCAAATTTGCCCATGAGTGCCGCCAGCAAAATTTTAAAAAGAGAATTAAGAGCTGAATATGCTAAAGAATTGACTTCGTAAAAAAGGATAACTCACCGGGAATGAACACAGATTATACCGATAAAAAGCCCATATCCAGGGCGGTGCCTTCTCTTTTACAAACAGTATCAGGTGTTTCCTGCAACGGGGTTGAAAAAATATTAATATCCGAGGAATTAATTGCGAAAAGGGTTAAATCTCTCGCCAGTCAAATTTTTTTGGATTATGAAAATAATTATGAAATTACCGTTTTAGTTGTATTAAAAGGTGCCTTTGTTTTTGCAGCCGATCTTATAAGAGAAATTCATAATGCAGGCCATCTCAATCTTAAACTCGAATTTATTGCTGTTAGTACTTATGGTAATCAAATCAAAAACCTGGGCGAAAAGATGCGGGGAGTTAAAATATTGCTGGAACCTGACAATATCAGCGGGAAAGATATACTGATTGTTGAAGATATTATTGATCAGGGTTTTACTCTTTCTGCAATCAGGGAATATTTGTTGAAAATTAAAAAAGCAAAATCTGTAAGTACCTGCGTGTTGCTGGAAAAGGATTTAATTAATCCGTCAAAAGAGGTTTCAACATTAAGGGAAAATTATAATTGTGATTATACCGGTTTTAACGTTGCCGATCAATGGGTGGCAGGTTACGGGACAGATGCAGCCGGAGATTTAAGGCACTTCCCTTTTATTGTTGTTGTAAATGAGGAATATTATAAAGATAAAATATAAATAATATTGAACAAAAAACAGGAAAGGAGAGATAAGTGCAGATCAAATCCATGATTCGGACGGTGGAAGATTACCCCAAAAAGGGAATAAAGTTCAGAGACATTACCACTTTGCTTAAAGAACCTTTGGGTCTAAGACTTGTAATAGATAAATTCGTTCAAAGATATATTACTGATGATATTGATTTTGATATAATAGTAGGGATTGAGGCAAGGGGTTTTATAATCGGCGGGGCACTTGCCTATGCCCTTGGAAAAGGTTTTCTCCCCATAAGAAAAAAGGGGAAACTCCCCGTAAAAACAGTGACCCAGGAATATGCGCTTGAGTATGGTTCTGCCATTATTGAAATGCATGAAGACTCTTTTGAAAAAGGTACAAAAATTTTACTGGTGGACGATCTTCTTGCCACCGGTGGGACTGCTCTTGCCGCTGCATCTTTAGTGGAAAAGATTGGTGGTCTGGTGTCGGAATTTTGCTTTATTGTTGATCTTCCGGATGTGGGGGGAGGGGCCAAACTGCGTGAAAAAGGTTATAAATTTTACGCTTTAACTGAATTTGAAGGTGAGTAGAAAACATCGTGCAAGATAAACCCAGGAGCTATGGTAAAACTGTTGTCCAGAAAGTGGGAATAGTATCAGGACCCTTTATTTTTTTATTATCTTTGTATATTTCTGCAGCCTCATCGGAAAAACATCTGGCAGGCAACATGGCAGCAGTGGCTGTCTTTATGGCGATCTGGTGGATTACAGAGGCTGTCCCCATTTCTGTGACTGCTCTTCTTCCTGTGGTATTATACCCCCTGCTTGGCATAATGACCGGTAATGCAACTGCCCATCTATACATGAACAGCACAATTTTTTTGTTTATGGGCGGTTTTATGATAGCCTTGACCATGGAAAAATGGGGACTTCATAAACGGATCGCATTTACAATTATACGAATCATTGGGGGGGGATCTTCGCGGATAATACTCGGTTTTATGACTGCTGCGGCATTTTTGTCCATGTGGATATCAAATACCGCCACAGCCATACTGATGGTTCCCATAGGCCTTGCAGTCATCTTCCAGATGGAGAAGCGGTTCGGCGTGGAAAAATCACGCAAATTCTCCGTGGGCTTAATGCTGGGAATAGCGTATGCCTGTTCTGTGGGCGGGATTGCGACCCTTGTGGGGACTCCCCCCAACTTATCCTTTGCCAGGATATTTACAATAATATTCCCCAAAGCCGAACCCATAGGCTTTGGTCAATGGATGGTTATGGCTCTTCCCATAACTTTAATCATGTTAGGTTTGCTTTGGATTTTGATAACAAAAATTTTTTTTCGGGTCGGTGCTGATCTGATACCTGATCGGTCCCTGATAGATGAGGAATATCATAAACTGGGAAAGATGATATACGAAGAAAAAATTGTACTTATTCTGTTTTTAACCACTGCATTTTTATGGGTTTTCAGGAAAAAAATCGTTTTAGGCGTACTGACTATACCGGGATGGTCGCAATTTCTTCCATATTCCAAAATGATCGATGACGGTACAGTTGCTCTTTTTATCTCTTTGATTCTTTTTTTGATCCCTGCAAAAAATGGAGATTCAAAAACTCTTACTGTAATGGGACCCGATGTGTTTAAAAATATTCCATGGGATATAGTACTTCTTTTTGGAGGCGGCTTTGCCCTGGCAGCAGGGTTCAAGGTTACTGGCCTGTCAGAAATAATTGGGAGCCAATTCAAGGGATTATCAGATACACCGCCATTTATTATTGTAAATATTCTCTGTTTAACACTTACATTTTTAACGGAACTTACATCCAACACAGCAACAACAGAGATGATACTTCCCATTCTTGCTTCAGTTGCTGTTGCCATCAAAACCAATCCGTTGTTACTTATGATCCCCGCAACCATATCTGCATCCTGCGCATTTATGATGCCGGTGGCAACTCCACCCAATGCGATTATCTTCGGCAGCGGCAGAGTCAGAATAATTGATATGATAAAAATAGGATTTGTGGCTAATATCGCAAGTGTAATTATTATTACAGTAATATTTTATTTTTTTGGCAAAGTTGTTTTTTTAATCGACCCGGCAGTATTGCCGGCATGGGGAAAATAAAAAAATAATTTTTTTGTGAGTATTTCATTCTGACCCTGTAGTGTCCGGTTAGATTTTTGCGAAAGGGAAGTTTAATTGTTTTTGTAGCGTATTGAATAAATTTCGTAGTGCAGCGCAGCCGAAAAATTGCGATTGTTTGAGCGAGGCACGAGGGAGTTTCGCAATTTTGGTGAAGCAAACTTAGAAAATCAAGAAATTTATTCGCAATAGCGGAAAAAACGATTAAACTTTCCGTATTTTGTCTATTTGAGTTCTTGCAAATCCCTAACCGGACACCACTGATCCTGACCGAACACGACCGGGTATTTTTTGTTTTAATATTTTTTCTATTATGACCTTTGTTATCATATAGGTAGGTCGTATCCCCTCGTCTCCCATGCTGCCTGATGCCAGAGTTTCACCACTTGTCAAAGGATTGTCCGAGGCATAGTATGCGTATCTGATTTTTATATTTTTTGATATGTGCCCTCTGATTATAGCAGAATTTATTGCGCGCTGGTAGTGCCCCCCCTCCATTTCCAGTCCCACAGCATTCCAGCTGGAATTTTTGAATCTTTTTAATACATCATGGTTTTGAAGTGATGTGCCAAGGACAGTAACTATGGGACCCGAATAAATATCCAGGCCGGTATCCCTGGTATTAAAGTCTTCGGGTTTCAGGTCATTTTGTACGATGTAATTGTGGGTCTCCCCTTCAAGTACATGGGCGGTGGCGAGCATGATATCCCCTTTTTTCCCTGGTAAAGTGCCAGCCTTTCCCATAATAGAAATTGATTCAACACTTTGCATTTGGGTGGGTGCGTCTTCAAGATCAGGATTCAATAGTTCATCCATTATATCAAAGGCCTGGAATCCAAAAGCATAATCAATTACAAGTATAATCGGTTTTTCATTTTTTAAATCAGAGGTGTCAATATCAAGATCAGGATGAAATAATAAATCTTTCATTTTTGATGTGTCGATGATCTGACAGTCAATATGGCTTTCCGATAGGTCGGGTAGTTCAATTAGCCCATATTTAAGGGCATGTTTTTTAATCTCATCGGTTTTATCCTTAATAGAAAGTACAAAGGCGTATACAGTTTTCTTTTTTATTTTTTTCATGCTGCTTTGAAGCGCTGAATATCCATATAATAGAGTTACAACACTATGCATGTTTGCGCTGATTATGTGCAGGGGCCTATTTGCTATCCCTTTTTCACGCATTATTTCCTTTATGGACTGTGCCCAGTTTCGGCTATATCTGTGGTGTCCAATCATATCCTGAAAAGACGGGGTAAAATAGACTACCATTTCATTTTCTCTTGAACTCATCTCTTTTTCAACACGCTTTCCCAGCTTGTAAATAACCGTGAATAACCCTGCATTGCTTTTATATTTTTGTTTCATCTCCTCAAGATCAAGATAAATCTTCCTGGTTTCATGATAGGGTGTTCCAAGAAGAATGCTTAAATTCCAGAGTGCCCTGTCAAGGTTTTTCCCTTTTATATTATCGCTGTTTTTAATTGTCTCCTCGAGCCTTTCCCATTCAATGGAAGTCTCTTTATTCTGCGGTTTTATCCTGTTGT
>DAOWMW010000221.1 GCA_030642865.1 Desulfobacteraceae bacterium | reverse complement strand
TAAAGGCATTTCCCACGGGATTTGCAAAGGGATCTTTTTGTGTTCTTATAAATAGGGAAGCATCCATATCATAAGTTTCAGTTAAAGCTGCTGTCCACTCTTTAAGCATATTTGTTTTTTGTTGTTGTAATAATTTACGTAGCATATTTTTTTGACTGATTTTTCAGGCTGATTTTTTTTAAAGGTTGTATTATCTGTTAAGCTGTGGCGTACAAAGTAAAAAACTAATTTTTCCCAGTACCCACATGAAATTAATTTTCTGAAAATAATATAATTATAAACTATTTATCTTAAAATATTTATGCTTTGGAGTCAATAATAAATATTTAACATGCTTTGATTTCAGCACAATATAACTGGATTGCGGGAAAAGAGGCGGGGTGTCCCCGGAAAACCTTTAATCGGCCTTCGCAAACAAATCTCCTGCCTTATAGGAACTCCTTACAAAGGGGCCGCAAAGCACCTTGGAAAAGCCCATTTCCATGGCTCTTTTTTCCCATAGGGCAAATGCTTCCGGTTGAATGAACTCTTCCACAGGAATATTTTTTTTTGTGGGCTGCAAATATTGCCCCATGGTCAAGATACTGCATCCTGCGTGGAGCATGTCCTCCAGTGTGCGTAAAACCTCTTCCTTTTTTTCACCAAGTCCCAGCATCAGGCTCGATTTTACTGGAATACCTGTCCCAGATTCATATACTTTGCAAAGTAAAGAAAGGGAACGTTCATATACAGCGTGGGGCCGGATTTTTTTATACAGGCTGGGTACTGTCTCAAGATTATGGCCGATCACATCCGGTTTTGAGGCAATTAGGGCTTTAATTGATTGCTGGTTACCGCAAAAATCCGGAACAAGGACTTCCATGGTGGTTTTTGGATTTTTCAGACGGATACTTTGAATTGTCCGGACAAAACAATCAGCCCCGTAATCAGAAAGATCGTCCCTGCAGACCGATGTTATCACCACATGCTGCAAGCCCATCTCCTGAACGGCAAATGCAATGCGCAAAGGTTCCCCTGGATCCGGGGGATCAATGGGTCCTTTTGAAATTGCACAAAAACGGCAGTTTCGCGTACACCTGTCCCCCATGATCAAAAACGTTGCGGTCATTTCTGAAAAGCATTCCCAAATATTCGGGCACCGTGCGGACTGGCATACGGTTTTCAGCAAACCCCTGGCAAAAAGAGTACGAACTTTTTCATAGGATGAGTCCGTGGGAAGACGCCTCCTGAGCCAGGGTGGCTTTTTTTGTCTGGTATTTATTCTCTGATTCATCCTCTCTGCCTGATTTAAAAAATATGTATAGACTTTCAGGAGTAGAGACGCAAAATTTTGCGTCTCTACCCTATGTGCAAAATTTTGCGTCTCTACGTGCCAAATTCCAAAATCGGGTAATTATGTGACAGATCGATATCTACCCATTTTAAAGTATCTATTCATATATCAATCAAGCTGAAAAGCACGTTCCCCATGAATAGCAGTATCAAGACCCATAATCTCATCATCCTTTTCAACTCTTATACCCCCTGTAATCAGCTTTGTCACATAAACTACAATCAGGGTTCCAATACCCGAAAATGCTGCTGTAATAACAATCGAAATAGCCTGGATTTCAAGCTGTTTTGGATTTCCATAAAAAAGACCGGAGGCTCCCGAAGTAACAGAAGGGGATGCAAAGAGTCCCGTTGCCAGGGCACCCCACATACCGCAGATTCCATGAACACCAAAAGCGTCAAGGGAATCATCATATCCCATGCGATGTTTTAGAATGGAAACACTAAAAAAACCGATAAAACCTGCAACAAAGCCGATGACTATTGATGCAGGCATGGTAACAAAACCGGCTGCAGGAGTAATACCTACAAGTCCTGCAACCGCACCCGATGCTATTCCGAGCAAAGTCGGTTTTTTGGAATGAATCCATTCCCCCATCATCCAGGCAATACCTCCCATGGCGGCTGATGTGTTTGTTACAAGAAAAGCTGATGCGGCAACTCCATCAGCTGCAAGAGCACTTCCTGCATTAAATCCAAACCACCCAAACCAAAGAAGGCCGGCGCCAAGAGCTGTCAGGGTAACACTTGAGGGAAACATGGCTTCCCTGCCGTAACCATGCCGTTTCCCCAGAACAAGGCAGAGAACAAGGCCGGCAACACCTGCATTGATATGAACCACATTTCCACCGGCAAAATCAAGAGCACCAATTTTGTCCAGGAGTCCACCCCCCCATGCCCAATGACACACAGGAGTATAAATAAAGGTGACCCAGAGAATTGTAAAAACAATCCAGGATGAAAATTTCATTCTGTCAACAACCGCACCCAAAATAAGGGCAACTGTGATACATGCAAAAGTCATTTGAAATACAACAAAGAGGTATTCAGGAATGGTTCCACTAATACTGTTAATTGAAACACCATTTAAAAAAAGTTTTTCAAGATTACCGATCAGGTAATTGAAATCTTTTCCAAATGACAAAGAGTAGCCCCAGCAAACCCAGATAACACTGACAAAGCAGTAGGTGATAAAAGTCATTGCAAATGTATTTAAAAGATTCTTTGACCGGGACATACCTCCATAGAAAAGAGCAAGGCCTGAAGGGGTCATCACCATAACCAGGGCGGTTGCAACAATAATCCACGCAGTGTCCCCGGTATCAATGGCATTTTCTCCGGCAAAGACCGAGGCCATGGGAAGCAATATCATCATTGCAGTTAATCCTGTTATTTTTAATTTCATTCAATCCTCCATAAAATTTTTGTTATAATAGTTTGGGCATGGTTCTAATTTCGGCATGGCTCAGTCGAGACATTTAATAGCCGACGTTATGACCAGCCCTAATATTTAATTATAGATTTTTTAAAAATAGTATTATTTTAAAATATTGCAATAGATATGCCATTCTTTTTTATAATATAACTTATTGATTTTAATAATTATTTATTTTAATTTACGTTATTCAAAAAAAAAGCTGCTAACAAATTTGTAATTTACAAAAAAGAAATTGCAAATTTGTTAGCAGCTCTCATCTGCAAGACGGGTTCTGCCACAAACCCAGGGTAAATACTGAGTAAGGATTGGGGATGAAATAAATTACCCAATTATGTTTAGGACTCGATCAAAAATAACTTAGCATGGAGAATCCGGGCTAATAATAAAACTATTGAGTGATGAACCAAAAAAAATACCTTCTTTACCATAGCTCAAATCGTAAGCAACAGGCGGTGTATAATTACAGTTCTTTTTTTGATTTCTGAATCATGGGTCCTATATGCTCATCTAAGATTTCAATATCATCTTCGAATTTGATAAATATGTTGAGGGTCTCCCTTATAAGTTTTTGATCAAGGCTTGATGCATGCAGGAGAACCAGAAC
>DAOWMW010000048.1 GCA_030642865.1 Desulfobacteraceae bacterium | reverse complement strand
GCTTATTCTTCAATACTTCACAGAAAGCCCGATCCCAAAGGGGAAAAGATCTATCTTGAGAAACTGCAGAATGGTGAACTCACAAAAGTTGATATCCTGGGCAGGCTCAGGTATTCTGGTGAAGGGGGCCGGAAAAAAGTTTTGGTAAAAGGTCTTTTATTTGCCTTTATGCTTCGGACTTTTTTTAAAATACCCGTGCTGGGATGGGGCTTAAGAGTTGTTACAGGTGTGTTAAACATTCCCACTATTTTAAAAAATATACGAAGAATCGAAAATGAATCAATCGCACAAAATCGTTTGATAAGAGAGAAGACAAAAAAAACGCTCTCCCATGTTTTTGAATTAAAAGATTCTATTGAAAATCTGAAAAACGAGATCACTCAGGACAGGACTGCATGGGAAAATGAGAAAAAAGCAGAGCTTGCAGAGTTGTCAAAACAGATAAAAGATCACAAAATAATTCTCCTGGATACCCAGCGCAGGGTTCAGCTTCTCCTGGAAGAAGCCCGGAAAAGACTTCCTGAGCCAATTTCAAATGAGCAACTGGAAAATATGGTTAAAGAAGAAGATCATATTTTTGATGCAATGTATGCAGGTTTTGAAGACAGCTTCAGGGGCACGGAAGGTGATATCAAAGAGCGGGTAAAAGTTTATCTTCCTTATGTGCAAAAGGCTCTTGAAAGTACGAACAACGGGGCACTGCTGGATGTGGGCTGCGGTCGCGGTGAGTGGCTTGAGCTGCTTAAAGATAATAATATTACCGCCACAGGTCTGGATTTGAACCGTGTTATGCTTGATAAATGCCGGGAGGCTGCTCTGGATGTTGTGGAATCAGATGTGACAGAGTATCTGCGAAACTTAAAAGCCAATACTCTTTCAGTTGTCACGGGTTTTCATATTGTAGAGCATTTGCCCTTTAAAAGAATGATTGCTTTGTTTGATGAATCCCTAAGAGTGTTAAAACCAGGTGGAATTGTTATTTTTGAAACGCCAAATCCTGAAAATTTAATGGTTGGTGCGTGTAATTTTTACACAGACCCCTCCCATATAAACCCGATACCTCCACATACACTGGCTTATTTAATAGAAGCGCGGGGATTTGTAAATATAGAAACTTTAAGACTTCACCCGGAGAATTCCATTCATATTGATGATCATTTTTTAAATCATTACTTTACAATTGGGCAGGATTACTCGGTTATTGGATTTAAAGTTTCGCATACTGTAAACTGCTTTTTATAGTTTATGACAGATTATTAATTGCAGTTGCTTCCCCAATATCCGCCAATCATGTGATTTCAACCAGGTTTGCTGGCGTGTCATAATTTTATCAAGCTGGGCAGTATTATTATTAATAATTTTTTTAATTCCTTCAGCAATATCTTCCGGTCTGATTCCCGGCAGGGTATAAACAACATCAACCACATCCTCAAAGATTGCCAAAGGAGTAACAGCAACCGGGCGGCCTGTCGCCAAACCCATGCGGACTGATGCGCTGCTTGACTCCTGGGTATCCTGGCAAGGGTACACAATCACTTCGGCTTGTGATAATTTTTGGTAAATTTCTTTTTCTGCAAGATACTCGTTTATCATGCTGATATCATTGCGGTATTGGCTTTGTTCTATCTTTTTTCGGCATTGATTTTGCTCCTGTTCTGAAATTTTCCCAGGATACAAGGCATTAAGGAGAAGCAGTTTCAGCTCCGGCTCATCTCTTCGCAATATCTCAAAGGCCGAAATTAATTCTATAATTCCTTTATTCGGCAGCAAAAAACCATAGCTGGCAATAAACTTACTCTTTTGCCGGGGAATAGAGACAGATAGACCAAATTTTAAATCCGCCTCCGGATCCGGGCATTTATCTACACCATGAGGAAAGAGAATCACATTATCAATAATGCCAATTTCCTTTAAAAAATTAAGATCGTGAATGGAATGAACAAAAAGACGTTCTGCCTGGCATAAAGCCGGTTTAATGGTGGAAAGCGATTTGGGTTCATGTGGTGGGAGAACATCCGCTGTAGAATGAAGGAAAAGGTAAGAACGGACTTTCTGCTTTTTCAGCGCCATCAACAATTCTGACAATGCCTGCAATTTAAAAAAACTGAAATTAAACTGAATGACAAAATCTGTTATTTTTTGAGCAATAATAGTTTTTAATAATTGATGCAGGTTATCTTTGCCTCCTGTTTCCCAGCAACGCAAAACATAAGTGAGATCCGGTTTTATCAACTGATGGGTGTGGTTTGCCAAAATCACCACCCTTTTAACAGATAATGCTTTAATTAAATGCTTTGAGTATGAGGCTATTCCACAGTGGGTGTTCCAGGTACTTACCCAGCCAATACACGGTTCAGATTTCGGGCATATCTGCCGGTTAAGGTTCTCAATTGCGTTATGTAACCTCTTTGCCACCTGTTCCCAGGAATAATGGCGAAGAATATTTTCTCTCGCTCTGTCTGTTTTCTGCTTTATCTTTTCTAAAGAAAGGGCTGCGATCTGTTCCATTTTTTTAATAAGATCGTCAAAATCAGGCTCAGCCCATACAGAATCAGACAGTTTAAGGTGCGTCTTTGCCCAGGCAAATTTATAGTCAATCAGCCAGGACGTTTCACTGGTACAAAAATCAACCTGCCCGCCATAACCGGTGGTGAGAACAGGCAGGTCAAAGAGCATCGCCTCTGCCATGGGCAGCCCAAACCCCTCTCCACGGCTGGGTGCTATAAAAAGATCAGACTGCTGATACAAGGAGACAATCTGACCTGGGGCAAGATCTTCTTCCAGCAGTAAAATCCTTTTCTTTACAGCATCCTTTTTAACAAAATCCTGGCCCCGGCCGAATAAAAACCTTGACTCTTTTATCCATCCTGCCTCATCTATCTGTTGACGAATATTGTTATGGGAGTTTGGAAATGTTTTAATAATAAGAGTTGTCTCTATTTTATTATTATAAGATTTACCATCATAAGCAGCAAGAAATGCCCGCAGTAGCAAGTCTACCCCTTTGCGTGGAAAACAGGAAGAAATATGAAGCAGTGTATAACCTTGCGGAAAACTGAAAGGAAGACTGCCTGCAGGGACATCCTTTAAGTGATCTGCCCCTATTCCTGTGGTTGACATGGGAGCCGTTACCCCGTTATTTCTTAATGTCCTGGTTACATAATCAGACATGGTTGCCACGAGATGCAGCCGTTGGTTAAATGAGTCAATCCATTCACGGGGAAATATCGACTCTTCCCACCCATAGGGGCCAAGAACTTTTTTTTCCCCATTCATGCCGCTCACTCTCGGAGGAAAAAGATTTCGGATTGCTATGTCAGCCCTTTGCTTCCGGATTCCACCACTCCACAACTCTTTAATCTTTGGATAATCATTAATAAATTGCAGATCAGGTGTATAGTCACCTCCTCCTTCTGTAGAGTGCAGATCAACCTGTAAGCCCCTATTTGCCAGTGCCAGTGCCAATTCACGATTAACAAGGGCAAGGCTGTAATTGCTGTCAAACGGGCCTTCGATACTAATTTGCAAAAGATGTTTTTTCTTTGCCAGGATTTTTTTTTTGTATTGCGGTAATAAATTTTTTTTTTCTGGCGTCAGGGAATCAAGGAAAATTTTTAACTGATTTTTTAATGTCTCAAAGGTAAAACGGGACATATTAGCTTTTTGAGATTGTGCCAGGCGATAACGCCACTCTGGTTGAGCGATTAAACGCTGCCATACTGCTGCAACATCAAAGCTGTTTTTGTAAGATAAGAGAAGACCTGTTCCTGCAAGAGTATATCGTATATTGCTGCTATCGTATGCGACAACAGGAAGTCCGATGCTGGAAGCTTCTATAAGGGGGATGCCGAATCCTTCATGGTCACTCAGACAAACAAAAAGATCAGCCGACTTATAGTAACCCCACAATATTTCATCGCTGACTCTTCCGGTTAAATGAACCTGCTCCTGCAAATGATAGCTTGACACCAGCTCCTCAAGGTATTGCTGGTACCCATGGCTGCTTATCCCTCCAACACAAAACAGGTGAACATTTTTGTCCTGCAGCCGGGCAAGTGCATGAATTAAATCATGCTGACATTTATTTTCTGCGATTCTGCCGACAAACAGCAGATTAAAGGTTTTTTCATGTTTATGGATTATCTTTTGATCTGCTCTGATTTTGTTTGCCTTCTCAAAATCTATTAAAAGCGGAATTTTATGGATATTATGATACCCAAGCCCCTTAAGCTCCCGAAAATTATATTCAGAATCAGCGATTATACCGGCAAAGAGATCCTGCCAGCCGGATAATTGTTCCCGTCCCACTTTTGTTGCGTTTAGATGCGGCGTACTTTCATTAAAATAATGAGATGGCGTTATATTATGGTAAATCATGACTAATTGATCGCGCAGGTCGTAAAACCATTTGGGATCAGGCTGGGCAGCTGCATGATGAAGCAAAAGAATATTGTTCCCATTATCAGAATAAGTCTTGCGGGGATGTACAAGATTCTTTAATTCAGGGTGAATATTATCAGAGTATATTTCTGATTTATAATCAAGAGCCGTTAAAATTTTTTTTATAAAAAAAAGGCTGTTGCTGACTCCATCACCAAGAGTAATGGCTGGCGTATATTGATGAATGTCTGGTTTCATTTTTTGTAATGGCTATGGTTTATGATTTGGGAAGGAGACATAAAAAAATGTTAAAAGTGAAGCCTGGAAATGGATTCTATCTTTTCAAGCATACTATTATCTTTGGATAAACGCATCTCCTGCCGAACATCGAAAAAGAACTGATCAAGCCTGCGTTGCTGGGCCTGGGCTTCCTGGTGCTGAAAAAGTAATACTTTGGATTTAATCTGCTCAATGTATTCAGGTAACATCTGTAATCTGTTTTGTGTATCAGTGAGCTGGTTTTGTATATCTGTGAGCTGACGTTTGTGAGATGAAAGACTCTGTTGAAGGTCAATAATGAGATGATCAAAAGATTTCTTTTGCACCAGAGTGGCCTGGGAAAAATTTCGTATTACACTTAGGCGGGAACAAAGATAATGCCATTTTTTCCACAAAAAAGTTTTCTTTTTTTCTAACCATGTCAGTTGCACCCCACCTTTATTGTTTTCTGCTTTTTCCGGGGAAAGCAGCATGTTTACAATAATATTTTTTCTGACAATCCCCATCTTTAACTGGAGTAGCGCAAAGTCCAGCTCTTCATGCCCGGCCTCTCTATCCAGAATCAGCAGATATGCTTTTTTTACAAATAACTTATTAGAATCTATCTGAAAAAGTTGATCCATTAATTCCTGTTTTGTCATCATAAACCCGGATGCCCTATATATTTTATTTTTATCTATATTAGTTACAAAATTAATTTTTACAATTTTACGATCAATAAGCCGCTGATTTTTTATATCATGGAAAGAGAATTCAAGTAAAATTCCGTCAGCAACATTTGCAGCCTTAATCGGCACCCATCGAACAGCAAGGGCATCAACATCCGCTCTGCTTAACACTTTTTTACCATTTAATAAACAAACCCCAAGCTGTGCATCACTTAGAGAATTCGTTTTATTTTCTATCCTGATACGCAATAACTCATTATCAAAAACATCCCAGGTCGTACAATCAAGTTTCATGCAGTTATCAAAAAGAATTATATCAGGATTATCTTTGCCAAACTGTTGTCTGTTTAAATCTCTTTGTCTGTACTGGCCATTAAAAGCCTTTTGCCAGAGAGCTGTTTTTTCAGAAAAATCTCCAATGATCTGCATACCGTAAAAACGACCACCTTTTTTATAATTCCATTCATAATAATTTTCAAATAAGCAGTCATCAGGAAATTTTGAGGGTATCCAGTCCGTTGGGTTGCATGGCCAGGAGAGGGTGGTATAGTTTTTAACCTGGCAATGATGCGGGTATAGATAAGAAAATATATTAAAATAAAGAGACCACTCGCACATGGCTTTGGCATGATGGTTCACCATCCTCTCATACACAACACCAGCCATTTTTTTATTCATAATCTGGGGCATATGGGATGAAAAAATGCGGCGGCCATACCCACAGGTTTTAAGCATTGCTCCGGTATTAAAAATACCGGTATCGTAACTTGTTGGCCGTGTTGGAGTTCCCAGCCACTGATCCGCATTTTTAATACAGTAAAATCCAAAATGGCACTCACCATCCATGAAAAAATCGACTCCAACTTCTCTTTGAACCAGGTAATCATCATCAAAAGAGATGGAATTGGCATCAATTGCATCATCCTTAAATAATGCCTGCCGCAAAAATGTATTACGTTGCTGATGATCATTAAAATCAGCACTGCTAACCTGAAAACAGTCGTAAATCTCTTCGTCTGTAATGATGGTATATTTCCTGCCTGTTTTTTCCAGCACCGCTGCCATATCATCTTTATATTTTTCAGCAGTAAGCAGGACAAATTCTTTGATAAAACTCATGTTTTGTATTACAGATCGGATGGATAAGGACAAATGAGTCTTATTTATGGAAATATAGACTGCCTGTTTTGGTATAAATCCCCATTTAAAATCATCTGCATATCTAATATGATCAAGAATATCCACAAACTGCCGGCAACTATCATCCCAGGTTGGCGAATAAAAATTTTCAGCCTGTTTCTTATAATAGAGCCAGGTTTGCTGATTATCATACAGATCTATAATATCGGCAGCAAGAGAGGCAGCCGTATTCTCAGTAAGAATACGGCAGACGCCGGATGCAGCCTCCTCTAATGCCCCGCCCCTGCTGCAAATGGTTACGCAATTATGATTAAGAGCTTCAATAACCGGCAGCCCAAACCCTTCATAATGGGCCACGTTAACGCATATAAAAGCATTCTTGTAAAGTTGCAGCAATTGTGTATCATCGGCTTTTTCCAGCCAGAACAGACTTTTTCCAAAATCAGGCCGGTTTTTTATATCACTGGCAAGCTTCTCAATATTCCACCCCTGCTTTCCAATAATCACCAGATTTAACGGGTATTTTTTATCAAGCAGATCAAAGGCCGCCAACAACATCTCATGGTTTTTTCTCGGTTCCACAGTTCCAACAGCAAGTAGAAATTTTTTGCTTATTATCTTCTCAATGATCTTACTATTATTACTATGTTTTTTTTTGTCTGCAATATCAGGTTTACCAAAATCAGCTCCCAGAGATATGGTAAATGCTGTAACCTTACGATTTGTTATTTTCAGAGATAATTTTTGCAGATCTTTTTTGACCGTATTGGAAATACAGATAAAATAATCGGCAAAATCCAGATGAGCGGCAATATATCCGGTATAACGATATACTGTATTTGGATGGGAAAAATTTGGAAACAGCACCGGCACGGCATCATAATGCATACAGATAATAATGACACCCTTTGTTTTTAACCTGGCCAGCAGGGAATAGCGGTTGAGCGGATCACCCCAGGCAGCATCAAGCTCTATAAATATGTCTCCGCAATCAAGATCAGTAAAAGAAAAATCATCATCTGCTGTTCCGGTTTTAATACTGGTTTTAATATTGGCACAGTCCAAAAATATGTCTAATGACTGCAATTTATAATAACAACCCTTTTCCCTGTTAAAATGGAGAAAAACCATTTCCGGCACAGTCAGCGCCAACCGGCGGGACAACTCACGAACAACACGCTGGATACCGGTTGCAGCCCGGGTTATATATGTGTTTGAAATATCTACGTAAACATTGGGCATTACAACAATTATACCTTTTCCAAAAGGGCGGTTAAGGGGAGTCAGACGTTTTTTGCCAGTTAATAATTCCAGCATCATGCCTTTTAACCAAAGCCGCCCGCCCGGCTGTCATGTCAGGCATTTTTTATATGAAAATTATGAATGATAAATGAAAAATTATGAATTATGAATTAAGGAATTCTACTAATTTATATAATAAACGCCAATCTGTTGAAACTCCAAAGAATTTTTCAAAGCATTTAATATGCTATGCACTGTGGCTCCTTTAACAAGACGCTTCGTCCACAGGTCAATATCCTTCTGGGAAGGATAACGCCGCAACAGATAAAGATAGCAGGAAATTATCAAATCAGGATAATTCATTTTTGTGGTGTGAAGATTTAAATATTTATGGTTTTTTTCCTTCAAAGCCAGAACCAGCCTGTTAACTTCAAAGGTGTGATGAAGATTGAACGTGTTTTTTTCCAATACAAAATTCAATACATTGCGAAATGTATCAGTTGTCTTAAAATTATTATTATGAACAGAGAGTATGGTATTATCCTTGCCTGTGCTATGGTTTTTTAAAAAATATTTTATAAACAACTTTTTTATAATCTGTTTTAATCCTGGAATTAGATTCAACAAGGCAAAAAAAGGTTTTTGAATAATATTCGGTATTTTCTCTGGATTTATTATCATAATGGATTTTTATTTAAACAACATTATCTTGTCAAGGTATCTTTTAAAACCCGAAAATAAAATAGCGTTTAATTCCTTAATTCGTAATTCGTAATTCGTAATTAACAATTCGTCCTAAAAAATATTGGTTAAATAAAACCAAAATTGTATAAATAAAACCAAAATATGGCCTCTTCCCTGAACCTGCCATATCTTCCCATTTCCTGAACAGCCCATATATATACCTCCT
>DAOWMW010000101.1 GCA_030642865.1 Desulfobacteraceae bacterium | reverse complement strand
TACTTGTTTTTGTAGCGTATTGAATAAATTTCTTAGAATTTCTTAGTGCAGCGTAGCCAAAAAATTGCGATTGTTTGAGCGAGGCACGAGCGAGTTTCGCAATTTTGGCGAAGCAAACTTAGAAATTCAAGAAATTTATTCGGAATAGCGGAAAAAACAATTAAACTTTCCGTATTTTGCTTTTTGCAATTTTTTCACCGGACATTGCTGAATAATCTTCAACCTTTTCTCTATCCAGTTGAGTATTTACGTAAAATTTAAGATTTTTTTCGCAGCTTCCTAACCGGACAATACTGCAACTGAAAGTTACAATTCACATTGATAAGAATAACTTATATGTCATCTGTAAAACTGATTGCACCCTATTTAAAAGGTAACCTGTTCGTCGCAATTTTTGGCATGTTATGCCTGATTATTGTCGATTTTTTACAACTGATTATCCCCAGGATCATAAAATGGGCCATCGACGATATTTCCACGTTTCAGGCAGGGACAAAGGAATTACTGATTTATGCACTTTATATTACAGGGTGTGCAGTATTAATAGGATTGTTCCGGTATATCTGGAGGCTCTCCCTTATTGGGCTGTCGAGAAAAATTGAAGAAGGACTGCGAAACAGACTCTTTTTTCATATCCAGACACTCTCTTCTTCATATTTTGATAAAACAAAAACAGGGAACTTAATGGCCCATGCCACCAATGATATCATGAATATCCGGATGGCAACAGGTATGGGGATTGTCGCCCTGACAGATGCTGTTACTCTTGGGGGTGCATCCATCATTTTTATGGGATACATCAACATCAGATTAACGCTAATGGTTATTTTTCCAATGACAGCATTAATATTCTTTTCCCGTTTTTTTACGAAAAAAATGCATGCTCTCTACATGGATATCCAAAAAACATTTTCGGATATGACGGAATCAGCAAGGGAAAAATTTTCCGGAATACGAATAATCAAAGCCTATACCAGAGAAAAAGAGGCTGCATTACAATTTGATTTAATTTCAAAAAATTATGTAAAAAAAAATATTTCCCTGGTGAAAATCATAGGTTCTTTTTTTCCAATGCTGGTTCTCCTTTCCAATTTAAGCCTTGCCATTGTACTCTATGTGGGGGGTAAAAAAACAATGCAGATGGATATAACCCCTGGTGACTTTGTGGCATTTATCAGTTACCTTGCTCTTTTGTCATGGCCAATGATGGCAGCAGGATGGCTTATAAACCTTATTCAGAGGGGCAGAGCATCCCTTGACAGAATCGATGACCTGCTCCGGGTAACCCCTGAAATCAAAGATTCTCCCCAAGCTGTTTCCCTTAACCGGGCCATGGGGGATATTTGTTTTAAAAATGTTCTTTTCTCTTATTCCAACACCAGGGAATTTGCCATGTCAGATATTAATATAAAAATAAAACATGGAAAAATTCTGGGTGTTGTGGGCCCCCCTGGAAGCGGAAAAACAACACTCCTTAACCTTATTCCAAGAATATATGATGCAGGAGGGGGAGAAATACTCCTTGACGGTATTGATATAAAGAGGATTAAAGTGAAGGATTTAAGAAAAAATATTTCCTTTGTACCCCAGGAACCCTTTTTATTTGCAGGAACCATTAGGGAAAATATTATTTTTGGACAAAAAAATATAGATGAATCCGCCCTGGTGAAAGCTGCCAAAGAGGCATCTTTATACGATGACATGGCAGCTCTTAAAAATGGTTTTGAAACCATAGTGGGGGAAAAAGGCGTAATCCTTTCAGGGGGACAAAAACAGAGAGTAGCCCTTGCCAGGGCTTTTTTACACGATGCCCCCGTACTGATACTGGATGATCCTGTTAGTCAGGTTGATCTGAAAACTGCAAATATTATAATTGAAAATATTATGAAAAAATCTGGGGAAAAAACCATCATCATTGCGTCGCATCGTATTTACGCGGTCAATTTTGCAGATGAAATTATTTCAATGGAAGATGGGCGGATTATAGAATCAGGAACCCATTTAAGCCTGATTGAAAAAAATAACTATTACACGACAGTATTCAGACTACAGGAAATATAGATGCGTTTTGATTATGGGTATTCAGAAGAAAAACAGGTGGGAAAAACCTATGATATCAACCTGCTAAAAGGGCTTTACCCCTTTATAAAACCTTATCTTTCCATGCTGGCAGGATCAATGGTTCTGGTTATATTCATAACCGGGGTGGAGCTTTCACTCCCCTATATCACCAAAATAGCAATTGACCGCTATATTATGCCCCCATCGGAGCCCCTGGACCCGACCATAAGTGGAATAATAAGAGATAAAAAAAGATACCTTAAAACAGATACAACCAGACAAAAATTCAGGGAAATAATAGAAAAATATCCAGAACTTTTTGAAATTCATCAGTCTTTTGCCTTCATATCCCATGAAAATCTTGATCTCCTCGACAAAAAAGATTTACAGATATTACACAAAGATAATCTGTCAGGGTTAAAGCATATTTGTATACTCTTTATTGCCCTTATATTTATTAATTTTTTTTTAAATTTTTTTCAGGTTATTATCATGGAATATACAGGGCAAATGGTCATGCATGATCTCCGGGCAAATCTGTTTAAACATATCATGAACCTCCCTGTCAGTTTTTTTGCTCTCAATCCTGTTGCCCGCCTTGTAACACGAGTTACAAACGATGTTCAGAACATGTATGAACTTTTTACTTCGATTATTACATTTGTTTTCAAGGATTTTTTCCTGTTAATCGGGATTGCAATTCTTCTTATCTCCATTAACTGGGAACTTGCTCTTATATCTTTTTCCATTATCCCCTTTGTTTTTTATATCTCAATATATTTTTCCGGGCTGGCAAGGGATGTTTTCAGGGATTTACGCACAAAACTGGCTGAAATCAATGGAAGATTCGCTGAAACCACAGAGGGTATCAAGGTTATCCAGCTTTTTTTACAGGAAAAAGAAAATTATCAGTCATTTATAAAGTTGAATCACGAAAATTATACTGCAGCAATAAAACAAATTCATATTTTCGCATTATTCATGCCCGCAATCGAAATATTTGCTTCCACAGCACTTGCCATTCTTATATACTACGGAGGAGGGAAAGTCGTTTCCGAAACCCTTACCCTGGGATCCCTGGTGGCATTTATATCCTATATAAAGATGTTTTTCACACCATTACGGGATATCGCTGAAAAATATAATATCATGCAGAATGCAATGGCATCGGCGGAAAAACTTTTTCTGATTTTAAATGATGAGGATATGGAAGATAAGAGGGTGACACCCCGTGGAAGGAATGGAGATCCTCTGAAAAAAACGGTTATCAACAGAATTGATAGCGTGGAATTTGAAAATGTATCCTTTATGTATATAAAAGATGAACCTGTTCTTGAAAAAGTTTCATTTAAAATCAAAAGAAAAGAAAAATTCGCCCTTGTTGGCCCCACAGGCTCGGGGAAAACATCCCTTATCAATCTTATTTTAAGATTTTACATCCCCGATTCCGGCAGAATTTTAATTAACGGGACTGATATTAATACTTTTGATCTTTCAGCGCTGAGATCAAAAATTGCAATAGTTACCCAGGAACCATTTTTGTTTTCAGGAACCATTCGGGAAAATATTATTCCACCAGATACAAATATTGCCGAAGAAGTGTTAAAAAAACTCCTTGAAGCATCAGGGTGCAGCAGCCTGATAAGCAGGCTCACTAACGGGCTTGACACCCGACTCTTGGAAGGGGGAAAGTCGTTATCCAGCGGCCAGCGGCAGCTAATATCGATTGCCAGAGCATTTATATATAACCCGGATCTTTTGCTGTTAGACGAGGCAACATCCTATATTGATTCAAAAACAGAAGAAGAAATAACCCTGGCCCTTGCCAGTCTGATGAAAAACAGAACCTGTCTTATTGTGGCGCACAGGCTTTCAACAGCACGGAATTCTGACAGGATAATGGTATTAAAAAAAGGAAAAATAATAGAATCAGGAACCCATCATTATTTAATGAAACAAGGGGAATCCTATTATAGCAGCTGTAAATCAGACATTGGAACCTGGATTTGACTCTTTTGTTGTTTTTTATGTAAAAAATGCGTAAGGATTGGGGATGAAATAAATTCACGATCCTAACTGCTTACGT
The DNA here is from genome assembly GCA_030642865.1 of Desulfobacteraceae bacterium. GTDB lineage: Bacteria > Desulfobacterota > Desulfobacteria > Desulfobacterales > BuS5 > DAOWMW01. The sequence goes on along the minus strand of DAOWMW010000101.1, from coordinate 1,476 downwards.
AATTAGCTGAGTAGTTACAATACATCTAACTATTTGAAATAATTACAAGGCATAAAAATTGCGTGTGTTCAATTTTTCTAATGCCCAAATAATATTAAAAAAAACACAATGTCTGTACTCCGAAATTAAACCCTTCCAGTCAAATAATAAAGTTCAAGGCCCCCATGGGAAAAAGGATGGGAACTGGCCTTAAAAGGTACTTTTCTAATCAGTTTTATTTGCGGAACAATTATTCCAAAACGCCACCCTTTGTAATCTTTTCCCAGTTTATCCATTATGGAAAAAAATGTTTTTTCACTTTCCTTAACGGAGCCCAGCCGAAGTCCGTATGGTGGATTAAAAACCACAAGTCCTTTTTGATTAGTCAATTTTTCCGGTAAAAATTCAAAAAAATCCCTGGTATGAATATTGATAAGTTCTGAAAAATCATATCCTTTAAGAGTTTCTGAAAATGCAGATGTTGATTTTATATCTTTATCCGACGCAAAGATTGATGGAGTTTTTGATAATATAATCTCTTTTTGGGCTTCCCTTAGAATCTGTTTATATCTGGTCTGCCTGAAACAGGGCCAGTTCATGAATGAAAAACTTCTATATAGGCCAGGAGGGATGTTTGAAGCGATTAGAGCAGATTCAAGAGAAAAAGTTCCTGTTCCGCACATGGGGTCAATAAGGGGAATATCTTTTGTGTAGCCTGAAAATTTAAGCGCCGCACATGCGAGTGTCTCACGAAGAGGTGAAGCAGACCAATTTGTCTTTATGTTCCGTTTGTGCAGGTTTTCTCCTGAGCTGTCAAAAGAAAATGTTACTCTGTCGTTAATAATTCTCACAAAAAGAAGTTGCGATTTTTTTTCATCAAAACCGATCCTGGTCTCCTTAAAAATTGCTGAAAGTCTTTTATAAATTCCATTTTCAACATGTTCCGAAATCCCCCCGCTATGATAAAGCCTGGAGGTTTTACAGCTCACAGAAATTTGAAGGGAAACTTCCGGCTTTAAATAGAGCTCCCAGGGGATATTTGAAATTTTTTTATCAAGAGTTCTAAAGTTGGAAGCCTTAAAATCTGTTATTCTCATTAAAATTCTGCTGGCTGTCCGCAAATGGAGATTTGCGCGGTAACAGTCATGGAGAAAACCCGAGAATTCAACACCTCCAGAGGTTATTGATATTTCATTAGATGACAGACCAATCGATTTGAGTTCGTTAAAACAGAGCTTTGTGAGGCCCGGGGTTACCGAGACAAAAAACCTCTGTTTTCTCGATGTAACCTGCCTTTTTATTCTTTTTTCAAATGCTGTGGTTCTCTTTTTCATTTCAAGGAACCACCAAAAGGCCTTCAGTTACTGCGTATCCCGCTTTTTGAGGAATCACGACATAGGTTCCTGTTTTACGCTTTTCAACAACGGGCATCACTGTAACAATATCTGATGACCTGGCCGCTGCAATCGCATCTGCAACATTATTATTCTCCCCGAG
>DAOWMW010000025.1 GCA_030642865.1 Desulfobacteraceae bacterium | reverse complement strand
ATCATTTAGAAAAAATGTTAAACTCGATGTGGACCGTGCAAGACTTGTTACTGAATCATATAAAGAGACCGAGGGTATGGCCCCAGTAATGAGAAAGGCCATGGCGATGAAAAAATTTTGCGAAGAACTCCCCATATTCATAGAATCCGGTCAGCTCTTAGTGGGAGATCCCAACAGTGCGCCAAATGAAATACGCTGGTTTCCTGAAGTAGCCTCTGAGCATATGATAGAATCTGTTCAGCCCGATGGAGGGTATGGTCATATGGTAACAGGTGAAGAACGGGCAGAGATCATGGAAATATGTGATTACTGGAAAGATAAATGCCAGGAAGCTGTTGTAAAAGCGGCGATTCCTGAAGATGTCCTCCCCTATCTGGAAAGGAGCCTTCAAAATCCCTGCTTTTATGCAAATCACTGGGCCTGCGGAAGAAATATCATTGGCTTTGATTATGAACTCTTATTTGAAGAAGGCTTAAATAACAGATTAAAAAGGGTTGAATCAAAACTGGCAGAACTTACTAAAAAAATAGTAGATGGAATGCAGGATATAGGTAATGATAATTATCTTGAAAAAAAACGTAACTGGGAAGCTCAAATTATTTGCGGGAAGGCCATAATACGATTTGCAGAAAGGTATGCCGAGCTTGCTTTGGAACAGGCGAAAGCTGAGACCGATGAGGTTAGAAAAAAAGAGCTTGAGGAGATCGCCAGAATATGTACAAAAGTACCGGCAAATCCCCCGGAAACATTTTATGAAGCGCTCCAGTTTCAGTGGACTATTGAAATTGTTGCAAGATATCTCCATGGGCCGAACAATGGTTCTGGTGCCAGAATAGATCAGATATGGTATCCTTATTACAAAAAAGATCTTATGGAAGGCCGAATGACCAGGAATCAGGCAAAGGAATTACTGGAATGCTGGATGCTTAGAATCCAGGCCCTGGGCAGTCATGCTGACCATCCCCAGCTTTTTACCCTTACATCCGGTTCAGAGGTCTTTTATACTGCCAATATAGGTGGAACCCATATGGACGGAACAGATGCATGTAATGATTTAACTGCGCTTATTCTGGAAAATATCGCTACTTTGCGGATAAATCAGCCTCCTTTAATGGTCCGTTTCCACAGAAATCTTTCAGATGACATGGTGACACGGATAACAGAGACCATTCGTGCAGGAACAGGGCATCCCTCATTATTTAATGAAGAACTTATGGAAAAATGGGCATTGATGCGGGGCTATTCTCCCTTTGATGCCAAAAGAACACAGGCAGCCGGCTGTGTTGCCATGAATTGCACAGGAAAACCTTTAAACTCCTCTTTTATGGCTGATATCGGTGTTATTGCCCAGCCAAAGGTATTTGAGCATGCTCTTTTTCAGGGGAACGATGCTTTTGGGAGTGGCGTCAGTGTTGGAAATTCAAAGATAAGAAGACCTTTGACCAAAGATCCCAGGTTAATGGATTCAGCAGAGGAACTTCTTGACAGCCATTGCAGGCATCTTTTATTTTTTCTGAAAATGGCCAATATTTCCCATAATATCGGGCATAAGGTTTTAATGGAGATGGCTCCCAGGCCCATCGACTCTTTCCTCATGGAGGATACCCTGGAACAGGGGAAGGATTTATATGTGGCATGGAGCGAATTTGATACATGGCCAAATCTGGTTTCCCTGGGGTATGTGAATCTGTCAGACAGCCTGGCCGCAATAGATAAACTGGTATTTACTGAAAAAAAATATACAATGGATCAGCTTCTTTCTGCCATTCAGGCAAACTGGGAAGGGATGGAAGAGATGCGGCAGGATTTTTTAAATGCCCCTAAATATGGAAATGATGATGATTTTGCAGATAAATGGGCACTTAAATCAAGAACAAAAATAATGGAAACTGCCAAATCGATTAAAGATGAATGGGGAACACCATGGGATTTTGATGGAAGTTCGGTTATGGCTTATCAGGTCTTTGGCTTTGGCCTTGGCGCCAGTCCGGACGGTAGATTTGCATCATCCCCCATGGCTGACGGAAGCCGGTCTCCTGCACCAGGAGCCGATTCTGCCGGTCCCACAGCAGTTTTGAATTCAGTGAGCAAGCTTCCATTTATGCATACTGAACTCTTTAATCAAAGATTCATGCCCCAGTTCCTTGAAGGTGACGACAAATTTATCTTTAATGATTATTTGAGGGAGTGGTATTCCACAATGACAGTTCCCCATATTCAGTTTAATGTTGTGGATACTGAAATGCTGAAAAAAGCGCAGCAGACTCCTGAAGAATATCCTGACCTCCAGGTCAGAATAGCCGGATACAGTGCTTATTTCGTGGATCTTGCCCCGGAAACCCAGGCAAGTATCATAGTAAGAACAGAGCAGACTTTTGCGTAAAAAGAATTTTTTGCCGAAAATTTATGATTTTTTCTGAGCTATGGACTTCTCCGCTTTTCCCCCTTCTTCCCGGAAATTTATTTTGGAAAAAAGGGGGATTTTTCGATAATTTAATACTGACCGATTTAAGTAGCATTTATGAACAAAAATAACGAATATTCCGGCACAGGGATTGTTTTTAATATACAGCGATGGGCAGTTCAAGACGGGCCTGGTATGAGAACCACAGTTTTTCTAAAAGGCTGTCCTTTAACTTGCGGGTGGTGCGCCAATCCTGAATCTCAAAATCTTATGCCGGAAATAATGACCAGAGATATTTTATGTATAGGCTGCGGGAAATGTAAAGATGTTTGCCCTGAAGATGCCATAAGCTTTATAAGCGCCCCTTCTGAGGAGACAATCTACAAACTTGATGGAGCCGGATGCCAGTCTTCTAAAATGCCTGCTGCAGATTCAAATTCCACCCAGGCATCCAGTGCTGCCCAAAAAATAAAAATAAAAAAGGAAATATTCCGTAAAATCGACTGGCAAAGATGTACCTCGTGTTTAAAATGTGCAGAGGTTTGTCCTGCAAAAGCTTTAATTGCAAGCGGTGAAGAAAAAGATGTACGCCAGGTTATGACTGAGGTTTTAAAAGATAAAAATTTTTACAGAAGGAGCAAGGGTGGGATGACAATTTCAGGGGGAGAGCCCATGTACCAGTGGGAATTCACCCTTGATCTTTTAAAATCCGCAAAAAAAAGAGGACTTCATACAGCCCTTGATACCACAGGGGCAGGACCATGGAAAATTTTAGAGCGCCTGCTGGAACCCACAAACCTCCTGTTGTACGATATAAAACACATGAATGGGGCAAAGCATAAAGAAGCCACAGGGATGGATAACAAAGTTATACTGGAAAATCTTGAAAAGGCCGTCTCAAAATGTACGGTATGGATACGAAGAATTGTTATTCCGGGCTTTAATGATTCAGACGGTGAGATCAAAACTCTGGGGAAGTTTATCTCAACCCTTGCTCCCCTTCCTGCTAAAATTTCTCTTCTTCCATATCATAAATTTGCAGCACCTAAATTCAAATCAATCGGAAGAATTTATCAATACGAAGATCTGGAACCTCCTGAAGATGCAAGGCTCAAAGAGCTGCAAAATATTCTGGAATCGGTTTCAGGAATCAAAGTCGATATAGGTAAGTAATTATGGGTAATTTATTTCATCCCCAATCCTGAATGGTAAATTCAAATGATTGTTAACAAATTTTTTTTCTACTGGATATATGTTATCCCCCGTAACTGGAAGTTTCCCATAGCTTATAAAGGAAAAGTTCTTTCCCCGGAAGAATACCAGGAATACTGGGGGAAATGGGTAATTCTTGATAAAAGAGAAGCCCTTGATGCTTTGGCTAAATCTCTGGACAGCTATGTGGAAGACCGTACTATTCAGGGGATAAAATATTCCAGATCCCCTGAAGAGATTTTTGGAATAAACGAATGTGTTATGTGTGTATTTTGTGATGACCGGGAAAAAGAAGATGTTTGGAAAATACTGAAACAAGGGGGAGTAAAAATCAAGGCCTGGGTTTATGACAGGGAAGTATTTGACATGTGGAGTCCTGGAGGGGCCCTAATTGAAAAATGGCTCACTGCCCATGATATTACCGGTAAAGACGCTGACGATATCCGAAAAAATACAAAGCAAAATTTTGAAAAATGGCTCTCAACCATAGGAAAGGATGGCCAGAATCCATGGTCATTTGAGATGATGTAGCTTTTATCAGTGGTGTTCGGTCAGGAAACTGCGAGAAATAATTAAACTTCCCCCATGCAAAATTCTAATAGCTATTAGCTAAAGGAACCGCCTAAAGGCGGAATTCCAAACTGGCGGTATATAGTTCGGAGTTCCGCCTTTAGGCGGTCAGTTTGGAGTCCCGCCTTCAGGCGGAATTCTGAACTAAAGCGGGGGGGCGCCCGAACCCGGATTTTTGAAACATTCACTTCTGTTTCCAGGCTTTACAAACCTGTTGCTGGTCTATGTTAGCAAGGTGGTTAAAAATTTTTCTTGTTTTTTATTACAGCTTTTTAGCAGTAAGGTACTAACCGGATACTGAAATTTTATAGACCTTACCCGAAGCATATCTTTAATCAGCGTTTCCCCACGAACTTGCCATAAACTACCAACCTTAAACTACAATTTTTTCACAAAACCATCTACTTATGAATATATCAGACTTAGATCTTAAAAAATATAAACCTGTCCCTATTCTGTCTCAAATAAGAGGAACCCTTCTTAAGCGGATTAAAAATAACGAAGATCTCCTGCCGGAGATTCAGGGGAGAGAGGATGCAAAAAAAGATGTGGCAAGAGCCCTCCTTTCCGGATACAATATCTATCTGGTATCTGAAGAAGGAACAGGAAAAACAAGACTGGGCAAATCACTCACCGGCCTCCTTAATCCTGTCCCGAAAATAAAAGGATGCCCTTATAATGATGACCCAAACTGGCCTAAACATTTATTATGCGCAAGGTGCGGGAAAAGTAAAAATCCTGCTGAAGAATTCGGAGTTGAAATAATAGACGGCTCAAAACGGTTTTCCCGTATTCAGGGAAATGACTACACAGATGAAGCAAAACTGCTGGGATTAAGAGATATACACGCAATTGCCCAGGGAAAAAGCCCCACAGATATGGAATCATTTGCTGCAACCGGAGTTTTTAGAGCCAACAGGGGAATATTATTTATTGACGAACTCCCTGCTGTACGAACCAAAGTTCAGGTTCTCCTCCACCCCATAGCCGAGGAAAAAATGGCTGTTTTAGAAGAATATCACCTGGAGCACCCTTTGGACATTGTAATAGTGGCCACTGGCAACCCCCAGGGATTTTCCCATGTAAATGAAGTTCCCAGGCCTCTTTTAGATAGATTTGAATTGATTTATATGCCCCTTCCCTCAAGGGAGGTGGAACTTGAAATAGCCTTAAAAGAAAAATTTGACCCCGGGAAAAATACCTGTTTAAAAAAAGAGGAAAAAATTTTTTCTCCCCAGCCTTTCACAGATGAAGATATTCAGCGTACTGCAGTTCTTCCCTGGTGGATTATGTATCTGTTAAACGAGGCGATTGCATGCAGTAGAAAATGCGATATTCTCGACAAAAAACCCAGCATAAGGGGGACCTGCCGCATTTTCGACCATACCTACGCAAGTGTTGAGCTTGCAAATAAAAAGGTGGCATCATTAAAAGAAGCTTTAGATGGAATGAAACTTGCGTTGAGGGGAAGAATCGAATTAAAACCTGATTTAATAGATTTTGACAATCCCGCTGAAAGCTTTGCCCGCCTGGATGAATTCTCCCAGGATATACTTGCGGTGGCATCTGGTAATCTGGCAGGTATTTTCCTTGATGGATGCAATAAAGAAAAACTGAGCCATGAATTAAATCAACTTGCCTTAGAATCGATTAAGAATATAACCTGTCAGTTGGAACAATACCCTGAATTAAAGGGGGCTGTAACCCGATTAAAATCTAACAGCATAAATAAAATCAAACCTTCCCTGTTAAATAAAACAGAAAACCGGCTTGTTACAGCCCCGCACACCCAGGATGAAAAAATACTGGAACAATATAATTATTCAGCGGTGGAAGTGATTTATAATGCTGCTTTGCACCAGGGACTTGTCAAAAATGATAAAGCTCAACAAACTGTTTTTGTCCCTAAACCAGCATCCTGGACAGGGGCCAGTCTTTAAATAATCAATGAAAAATTCCATATGTGAAATATGCCGCAAAAAAAGATTTCAGCAAGAGGCAATATTATCTGAAATAGCATATTCCAAAAATCAAACAATAACAAGTCTTTTCCGGCAGTTAAGGGAGAACAGGGACAGCCCCTTAAAAGAAGCTGTTATGGAGCATACCAAAAGAAGGATTGAAGAGGAGGGGAAAAAATATCCTGATTTGAACCCTGAATCTGAAATGCGGGACAACTTCAGATCTAAAGTACACCCAAAGGATCTGGAACGCTGCTTTGAAAATTTCATAAAGCAGGGGGATATGATAATGGAGGAAAATAAAGTAAAAATAACCAGAAAAGGGGCTTTTAAGGTGGCTAACCTGGTCAAGCTCACCCTGGAAAATCTAAACAGAGAAAAATCTGGTTCCCATAAAATAAAAAAATCAGGCTTTGGGATGAAAAGAGCCCTTTACTCACGGAAATATGAATTTGGGGATACTCTCCAGCATGTTGATATGGAAAAGACCCTTTTTCAATCCCTTAAAAGAAATATTGAAGAATCAGGCAAACCTGTTATATCCCTTCTCCCTGAAGATTTTTTTGTTTACGAACAGATCTATGAAGCAAGAATGTGTACCGCCCTTTTAATAGATGAAAGCGGTAGTATGGGAGATGAAAAACGGACCGCTGCCATGGATATGTGCCTCGCCCTGGGAAAACTGAAAAAACCTGACGATTTCCTCAAGGTCTTTGTATACGCCTCCGAAGTAAAGGAGATACCCTTTTGGGAGATATTAAACACCACTGCGGCCGGGGGGACAACCGATATGAAATCTGCACTGGAATTTGCCAGAAAGAGCTTAAGAAAAGAACAGGGTGACAAACAGATATATATGATTACCGATGCTGAACCCAACACAGAGGGGGGGCAGTATATAGGATTCAAAAAAGCCCTTGCAGGTGTGAAAAAAGAGGCCATGATCTGCAGACGAAACAACATAACCATAAATATGATAATGTTAGACGACAATGCAAAACTAAAAATGTTTGCCGGCCACCTGGCACGTATCAATGCCGGGAGAATATTCTTTGCACCTCCAACAAACTCCAGGGGAATTGTGATGCGGGATTTTTTGTCCAAAGGATGATAAGGATCGTGAATTTTATAAATTACACATAATTACTTGTTCTTGTGCCCGTCTTCTGTGTTGAATCAATGGCCACAGACTTCGAGTATGCAACCCTTGATGCGCCTTGAAGACGACCACAAACCCGGCGCAATTATGGGTAATTTTTATTTCATCCCCAATCCTTACCCCTGTGTGCCAGGGTACTTGTCGCCTCAATTGAACAAAAAAAAGTTGTAACTATTCAGCCAATATCTACAACAATACACTGAATCAGCGTAGCTGAGCAGTTACAAAAAGTTTACAAATTTTATTTGACATAATACAGGTGAAACATATATCATAAATCGATTTGAATTTTGTTTTAGGTTTATACAGAAATATTATTTTCGGGTTATGAAACAGGCACAAGCCACCCAGACTCGCATGGGGTGGCTTTTTTTATTTTATGGGGTAGTCTTTTGGCCAATTTACTTGTAATAGACAATTATGATTCCTTTACATATAATCTTGTTCAGATGTTTATGAGGTATGATCTTAAAATAGATGTACGCAGGAGCGATATGATTTCCCTTGAACAGGCCGCTGCCATGGAGCCTGATTATATTCTCATAAGCCCCGGTCCCAGAGATCCTGATCATGCAGGCATCTCTATCCCCCTTGTTAAAACTTTTTACAACAGGATCCCGATTCTTGGTGTATGCCTTGGAATGCAGTGCATAAATGAAGCTTTTGGCGGAGCCACAGTCCGTGCCCCCTTTCCTGTTCATGGAAAAACATCGGAGATTACCCATAATAATCATGGTATATTTAAAGGAATTACTTCTCCATTTACAGTGGCCAGGTATCATTCGCTGATGACCGCAAATATTTATGACCACCTTGAAATATCCTCCCGCAGTGATGATGGTGTTATCATGGGTTTTTCCCACACGAAGTTTCCCGTTCATGGCCTTCAGTTTCACCCAGAAAGTTTTCTCACTGAAAATGGTTTTTTAATTGTCGAAAATTTTTTAAGACTCGGGCCCCTTGGGGATTTTAATTAGATATGGACGACATTGAAAAAAATACCGGCAAAATTGCTCGAATATATACAGAAAATATTACTTTAAGTGAAAAATTCATCGATTTTGCCGCCCGTTTTGCAGATATGGAGGGAACAGTTGCCCTTATAAGTGGGGGAAATCTGGATTGCGCAAGGTTTCATGTTCTCGCAGTAAAACCATGGCTTGCTTTTAAAGGGATTCGCCAGGAGATGACCATAAAGTTACAGGATCAGACCCATCAATTTACTGGTGATCCTTTTTCCACCTTGCGTGAAATAATTAAAATTTTTAAAAACGATAATTTAATGGATCCTGGTCATAATTTTCCGGAACCTGTTTGTGCAGGGTTATTCGGATATCTATCCTACGACCTTAAAAATTCCATTGAAAAACTGCCGCGAACATCAATGGATGGATTAAATTTGCCTGAAATCTGCTTTTTTGCTCCTTCCATTATAATTATTCATGACAAAATTAAACAAAAAACAACCCTTTGTGTTCCTGAAAGAATCCTTAATGGCAAAAGCAGCCTGGATGACGATCTTGAGTTTTTCAAGGTTGCCACTGCAAAGCCATCCCCCATTGATAAAGGTTTTTGGGGTGATAGTGACGGGTTTTCTTCTAATTTCAATAAAAAAGATTACCTCTCCACCATAGAAAAAATAAAAGAGTATATAGCATCGGGAGATGTATATCAGGTCAATTTTTCCCAGCGTTTTGAAATGGATTTTACAGGGGGTCCCTATTCCCTGTTCAAAGCCCTGTACAAAAAAAATCCCGCCCCTTTTTTCAGCTATATAAATGCCGGTGACCACCATATTGTTTCAACCTCCCCTGAAAGATTTATAATGCAAAAGGGGCAAAAAGTTGAAACCAGGCCAATTAAGGGGACAAGGCCAAGGGGAAAAACAGCTGATGAAGACAAAAATCTTAAACAGGAGTTGCTCCAGAGTAAAAAAGATGATGCAGAGCTTTCAATGATAGTCGATTTACTCAGAAATGATATGGGAAAGGTATGTATTCCTGGCTCCATAAGGATAGGACGCCATAAAATGGTCGAGGCATATCAGAATGTTTATCACCTTGTATCAGTGGTGGAGGGGATTCTCGACAAAAAATATGATTCCATTGATCTTATGGCAGCAACCTTTCCAGGAGGATCAATCACCGGCTGTCCCAAGATCAGAGCCATGGAGATTATTGATGAACTGGAACCTGATATACGTCATATATATACCGGGTCCCTGGGATATATTGGATTTAATGACACAATCGATTTTTCCATAGCCATACGTACAGCCACAATACATGGTAACAGAATAGTCTTTTCTGTGGGAGGGGGTATTGTTTATGACTCTGATCCCCGGGAAGAATATGAAGAGACATTACATAAAGGGAATACATTGCTGGGAGTATTTTCAAAAAAAAATGAGAGGCAAAAGGATAAGCCCTTTATATGGATCAATGGAAAACTTCAACCCTTAAACCAGGCCAGAATCCCTGTTGCAGATCCTGGTTTTTTATATGGATATGGATTTTTTGAGACCCTCCGTGCTGATAATGGAACCCCCTGGTTCCTTAAAGAACATATGGCCAGATTTCATAAAACCTGGGCAGAGCTTTTTAAAACAAAAATCCAGGATCTGTCATGGGACAGGATTATATATAATGTTTTGGAAAAAAATGGTTTAACAAAAAAAACAGCGGCCGTTAAAATACTTGCAACAAAGGGTGATAATGAAACCCCGCCTTATAATCATACTCTCATTGTCATGGCAAGAGCCTATGCGCACAGACTGTCAGGGAAAAAAGAGGAGGGTATAAATCTTGTTACATATCCTGAACCGCGCCAGACTCCTCTGGCT
>DAOWMW010000202.1 GCA_030642865.1 Desulfobacteraceae bacterium | reverse complement strand
TTATTATTTTCATTCTTTATAAAAGATGCTTCCTTCTCCAGGATTTCAGCAATATTATACAAAGCCTGATTTTTTTTTGCAGAAGATAATTTTGCAATTTCAAAAGAAGAGGCTCTGGCAGCTTCTGCCATTTGCACAATGGTTAACTCAATTGACATTTTTATTATCCATTTCACGGAATTTCTTAATAAATTCGGGCAAACACGTAGAAACGTGGAGAAAACTGGAACCAGGCCAAAATGCTTTTATTCAGGTGTAAGAACAAGATTATCCCTGTGAACAACTTCATTATACGGTTTGCCACCTGTGGGGTGGAGAATATCACAGGTTTTACGGCCCATGATATTCCTGATATCAGATGCGCTGTAATTAACAAGACCTGTTCCCAATACTTTCCCTGAAGCCTGAAGCCTGACAGCCGCTCCAACACCGAAATCTCCTTCAATATCTACAATACCGCATGGGAGAAGGCTTTTCCCCATATTTTGAATGGCCTCAGCGGCACCATCATCAATGTTTATAACACCCGCAGGTTTTATTGTATATGCTATCCAGCTTTTACGGCTTGCAAGTTTTTTTTCCTTTGGCGTAAAAAAAGTTCCATGTTTTTCACTGGAAAAAAGTTTTATCAAAATATCTTCTTTTTCCCCTTTTACAATTATCATGGGAATCCCTGCGCCGGTCACCTTTTTTGCCGCTTTTATTTTACTTAGCATTCCCCCTGCACCCAGGGCCCCTGGAATTTCACTCGCCAGCAATTCTGTTTTCCTGGTAATTTTATTTATAACTGGAATCAATCGGGCAGCAGGATTTGACCGTGGATCACTGTCATAAAGCCCGTCAATATCTGTCAGGCTTATCAGCAGATCTGCATCCAGCAGAAGGGATATCATGGCCGCAAGATTATCATTATCTCCAAACCTGATCTCCTCAACCGCCACAGTATCATTTTCATTTATAATCGGCAGAACCTGCCATGATAAAAGGGTGTTTAAGGTATTTCTTGCGTTTAAGTATCTTTTTCTACTGGAAAGATCCTCCCGCGTAAGGAGTATCTGGGCAACCTTTTTTCCATGGGTCTTAAAACTTTTTTCATACTCCATGATCAAACCGGCCTGGCCCACTGCGGCAACTGCCTGCCTTCCCGGAATATCAACAGGTCTTTGCAAAAGGCCGATTTTTTTTGTTCCTGAAGCCATTGCGCCGGAAGATACCAGAATAACCTCGATACCCCTGTCAATTAATATGGAAATCTGTTGTGAAATTGATTTTATTACATTGAGGTTTAAACCGTTTTTTTCGGTGAGTACGCCACTTCCTATCTTTATTACAACACGTTTCACCGTGGTAAAATATGGGGCATGATCATTATTCATCAAAATGTTCCAGGGCTTTTATTGTTGCTGCGATCAAGTCATCAACCCCCTCCCGGGTGGCAGCAGAAATTAACAAAACTTTCTTGTCGGGGATGGCCTTTTGAAAAATTGCAGCAGATTCTTTTGCCAAAGGGATGTCCATTTTGTTTAAAACAATAATTTGATATTTATCTTCGAGTTTTTTGCTGTACCTGGCAAGTTCCGTACAGACTGTATTATATGCTGAAAGTATTTTTTTAATATCAAGAGTCCCGGAATCTGTAATATCCACATCGGATGCGTCTATGAGATGGATGAGGATACGTGTCCGTTCAATATGCTTTAAAAAACTGATCCCAAGCCCTGTTCCTGTATGGGCGCCCTCTATCAGGCCAGGTATATCCGCAAAAACAACCGGCTCTCCGACGTTCGAATAAAGCATTCCCAGATTAGGGGTAAGTGTTGTAAATGGATAGCTCCCGATTTTAGGCCGGGCCGATGAAACCATGGAGATAAGGGTGGATTTCCCTGCATTTGGAAGCCCCACAATCCCGACATCTGCCAGAAGTTTAAGCTCAAATTTCAGGATAAAACCTTCACCAGGTTCACCATCCTGGGCGAATCTGGGGGAGCGGTGTCTGGATGATTTGAACTTGGCATTACCCTGCCCGCCTCTACCCCCTGCTGCGATTATTATGCTTTCCCCTGCCTCGGTAAAGTCCTTAATAATCTGCCCTGTTTCTGCATTGGAGACAATCGTTCCAGCGGGTATTTCTGCGACAAGATCTTTTCCCTGTTTTCCAGTTTTATTTTTCCCCTGCCCGTGTACCCCGTTTTTAGCTTTTAAAAATCTGTTATGCCTGAATCTGTAGAGGGTACGCATGCCTGAGGAGGTTTTTAAAATAACATGCCCCCCCCTGCCGCCGTCTCCACCATCGGGTCCACCGCGGGGAATAAATTTTTCTCTTCTAAAACTGACACAGCCCTTTCCACCATTACCGGAGCGGACATCAACGATTACTTCATCAACGAATTTCACTGGGCATAAACACTTACTTTTTTACGTGTTTTACCAAAACGCTCGTATGTTACAGTCCCGTCAACCAGAGCGAACAAAGTATAATCTCTGCCCACTCCCACATTATTTCCAGGATGAATCCTGGTGCCAACCTGGCGAACCAGAATATTTCCGGCCCTGACAATATTTCCGCCGTATCGTTTTATTCCCCGCCTTTGCCCGTTACTGTCGCGGCCGTTTTTAGAACTGCCGCCTGCTTTTTTATGTGCCATCTTTTATACTCTCTTATACTTTAAAATAAAGATATGATAGTTTTGTAAAAAGTCTGTTTTCCAATAATAACCAGGTTTTGCAAATATTGCTGCCATGAATCGATTAATCTCTGGTTTTACCCCTGTTTAGGGTTCGCCCAAAAATAAATTAGCAATTTTAAGAGTTGAGGCGCCTGCCTGGCAAGGCGCGAAAGCGTAGGAATATCAGGATATTTATACGTTTTCGTAACGCAGTCAGGCAGGATGGATCGACGCTTAAAATGTTAAGTTATTTTTGAGCGAGCCCTTAATACTGTCGATCATAACAGCAGTAAACTGCTGGCGGTGACCATTCTTTCTACGATATCTCTTCCGTTTTTTGTATTTGAAAACAATAATTTTCTTGGCCCTGCCCTGTTCCACAATATGTCCTTCGACCTGAGCATTGGAAAGGACAGGCTGCCCTATATCAACATTTTCACCGTTTGAAATCATTAGAACCCTGTCAAATGAAATCTGGCTTCCCACATCACCTGGAAGTTTCTCCACCCTTAAGAGATCACCCTCGCATACTCTATATTGTTTACCACCTGTATTTATAATGGCGTACATACTATAAGCCTCCTTAAAAACAAAGCATCATATATATTGTTTGTAGATAAATTTTTGAAACTTGTAATATCCTAAATATTGAAGGATTTGTCAACACAATTTTAATTTTTTATAAAGCCCCGCATCGAAAAGGATAGCCATGGGTTATCAGATAACCACCCAGCTTTAAAATCTGGCACAGGCCAGAGGGAGGAAGGATGAACTTCGAAAAATTGCGCTGCCTGCTTGTCCCTTGTATTGCATTGTTTTGTTTCTATACACTGAACCTGTAGTCAAGGATATGCGGAGACCTTTTTAATAGATCAAGAAGGACTTGTGTAGCACCAGTTGGATGTCTTTTCCCTTGCTCCCATTGCCGTATTGAAGATGGACTAACATTTAATAATTTGGCAAATACCGTTTGGCTCAAATTCAAACTTTCTCTTATTTCTTTAATCTGATGGGTCGCT
>DAOWMW010000138.1 GCA_030642865.1 Desulfobacteraceae bacterium | reverse complement strand
TTGGCAAAAAAATGATTCTTCAGAGTATATCGACTGGACCCATGCAGAGGAATTCATTTTACCGCGTCTTAAACCTTCAACAAAAACGATTTCGCTGCGGCTTCCTGAATCTATGCTTGAAGAACTGAAAATACTTGCAAACAAACGTGATGTTCCTTATCAATCTTTGCTAAAAATGTTTCTTTCTGAACGAATTAGTGCTGAATTACATCGTTAATCCCTGATTGAAAGCAGTAATAAAAAAGCAAAACGAATAAGGATCGTGAATTTATTTCATCCCCAATCCTTAACCTGTAACAGGCTTTAAAAAACAGTAATGTTCGGCTATATTTTTGCGTGGGGGAAGTTTAATTGTTTCTTGCAAAATCCTGATCGTACACTATAGATAAAATGGTGGAGATGAGGGGGTTCGAACCCCTGACCTCGGCATTGCGAACGCCGCGCTCTCCCAGCTGAGCTACACCCCCACAGAATGTAAGGATTGTGAATTTTTGTTTCATCCCCAATCCTAAGATTCATAACAGATTAATTTTGTATGGTCAAATAAAACCATGAATTAGAACCAGGGCAAAATAGATAATATGGAAAAAAAAAGTTCATCAGGTTTTAAAAAAAAATTTATCCCTTTTTTTCTTCCCACCACGGCAAAAGAGCTCAAGACTCTTGGATGGGAAAGACCGGACATTATTCTGGTTACAGGTGACAGTTATATTGACAGCCCCTATATAGGTATTGCTGTAATTGGAAAAGTTCTTCAAAAAGCAGGTTTTAATACTGCTGTGATTGCCCAGCCGGATATTAGTTCGGATGGTGATATTAAAAGACTTGGGGAACCGAAACTTTTCTGGGGTGTATCCGGAGGATGTATAGATTCCCTTGTGGCAAATTACACTCCCTCCAAAAAAAGAAGAAAAAAGGATGATTACACTCCAGGAGGTATAAATAACCGGCGTCCGGATCGGGCAGTTATTCAATACACAAATTTGATAAGGCGCTGTTTTAAAAATACTTGCCCCATAGTTTTAGGGGGGATAGAGGCCAGTCTGAGACGAATATCCCATTATGATTTCTGGTCTGACAAAATCAGAAAATCGATTCTTTTTGATGCAAAAGCTGATTTTATTGTTTATGGCATGGGTGAAAGAACAGCCGTTGCCCTTGCAGGGAAGCTGTTGAATGAGGATACTTATTTTGATGATCTTTCCGGCCTTTGTTATATTTCAAAGGAAAAAAGAGATGATTATATCCAGCTCCCTTCTTTTACTGAGGTTAAATCAGATTCAGCCAGGTTTCTTGAAATGTTTAATCTTTTTTATCAAAATAATGATCCCCTCACTGCAAAAGGGCTTTGCCAGAAACATGATTCAAGATATCTTGTGCAGAATCCTCCTTCCCTGTATCTTACAGGGCCTGAATTAGATGGGGTTCATGACCTTGAGTATGCGCGGGATCTCCACCCTTATTATAAAAAGTCTGGTAATGTCAGAGCCCTTGATACCATAAAGTTTTCCATACCTGTTCACAGGGGGTGTTATGGGGAATGTAATTTCTGCGCAATTGCTGTGCATCAGGGGCGAAGGGTCAGGTGGAGAAGTGAAAAATCGATATTAAAAGAGGCGAAGGTTATTTCAAATCTGCCTGATTTTAAGGGGATAATTACCGATGCCGGAGGTCCCACTGCGAATATGTATGGGTTTGAATGTAAAAAAAAGCTGGAAAAAGGGAGCTGCCAGGATAAAAGATGCCTTTATCCGGAAGTATGCCGGAATCTTAAACCTGATCATTTAAAGCTTATTAATCTTTTAAAAAAATTAAGGAGCATTAAAGGGATAAAGCATATCTTTACAGCATCCGGAATAAGATATGATCTTATTTTTGCTGACAAAAAAAGCGGGGATAAGTATATAAAAGAGATTGTTAATCACCATGTTTCAGGACAGCTCAAGATTGCGCCGGAACATACTGAAGACAGCCTGTTATCCTGTATGGGAAAGCCTGGACCGGGAGCCCTTTTAAAGTTCAAGAAAAAATTTGATGCTTTTTCAAAAGTATCAGGTAAAAAACAGTTTCTTACATATTATTTTATTGCTGCCCATCCAGGGTGTGAAGATGCCCATATGAGAAAGCTGAAAAAATTCACCATGGAAAAACTAAAAATAAATCCCGAACAGGTTCAGATCTTTACACCAACCCCTTCAACATATTCATCTCTTATGTATCATACTGAATTGAATCCTTTTACCGGGGAAAAAATATTTGTTGAAAAAAACTTCAAAGGGAGGGAAAAACAGAAAAAGATTATCACTGGGGAAAAAGATACCAGGATCCGGTTGGGAAGCTGCAAAAAAAATACGGGAAGTTTAACTAAAAATGGACGAAAATTTTATAAACAGAGAAATCCTCCATGTTGATATGGACGCTTTTTATGCTTCTGTGGAATCCCTTGACAGACCTGAGTTGTCAGGTAAACCTGTAATTGTGGGGGGGAGAACCAGCAGAGGGGTTGTATCTGCCGCATCCTATGAAGCCAGAAGCTGCGGCGTTCATTCGGCCATGCCTCTGTTTCAGGCAAAATTGCTCTGCCCTGACGGGATTTTTTTACCTGCCCGCATGAAACGGTATAAAGAGATCTCCAGAAAAATCATGAATATTTTGATGCGGTATTCTCCCCTTGTGGAGCAGGCTTCCGTTGATGAGGCTTATCTTGACGTTTCCGGGACAACAAATTTGTTGGGACCACCTGAAAAAGTGGCAATGAATATTAAACGTGATATTAAAAACGAGATTGGTTTAACCTGCTCCGTGGGTGTTGCGCCAAATAAATTTCTTGCAAAAATTGCATCTGATCTTGAAAAACCGGATGGTCTGACAATAATTCCTCGGGCTGATATGTCAACTTTTATGGGCAAACTTTCCATTAAAAAAATTCCAGGAGTGGGACCCAAAACCCTTAGGGAACTACAGAATTTTGGAATTAAAACTGGATTAGATCTTTTGAACTTTTCTGAAAAATTCTGGATTGACAGGTTCGGAAAAGGGGGAAAGGATCTGAGCCTGCGGGCAAAGGGGATAGACAATTCACCTGTTATACCCCATTTAGCGCCTAAATCCTTTAGCGCAGAGGAGACCTTTGCAGAGGATATAACCAGGGTAGATCAATTACAAAAATATCTTCTTGCCCATGCAGAAAGGGTGGGTACCGATCTCAGAGTCCATGGGTATTTTGGCCGTACCGTTCATATTAAAATTAAATTTGCGGATTTTAAAACTATAACACGGAGCCGTACTATTGCAGAACCCACCGCAACTACTATCAGTATATTTAAATTGGCTTCCGGTCTCCTGGATGAATTGGAGACAAACCGTAAAATACGTCTCATCGGTTTGGGCGTGTCCAATTTGACAAAAGGGGTCAAACAGCTTAGTTTGTTAAAAAATGATATCAGTGAAAAACAGCAAAAAATAGACAGGGTGGTCGATGCGATAAGGCGTCAGTTTGGTAATGAAGTTATAAGGCGTGGTCAACTAATATAGGCCTGTAGCCTGGTTTCATGGGAAAACCTGCATTCCGGTTAAAATCTGAAAAAAAGCAGCATACATGTATCCAGCAGTCAAAATATCTAAAATAAATAAAAAATACGGTAACCTGCATGTCTTGCGGGATATAGATTTTTCCATAGGGAAGAATACCTATTTTGGCCTTTTGGGCCCCAATGGGGCGGGGAAATCAACCTTAATTAATATCATGGCGGGCCTGGTTATCCCCACCAGCGGTGCAATTGAAATAATGGGTTATAATGTCTCCACCATGTGGCGCAGGGCAAGAATGTCTGTGGGTATTGTCCCCCAGGAACTTGTTTATGATTCTTTTTTTACGGTGCGGGAGATGCTCCGGCTCCAGTCCGGGTATTTTGGGTATGGTCCTGAAAATTATCCATGGATTGATCAATTAATCGAAAGTCTCAGGCTCACTGAAAAAAGCGGAGAAAATCTCCAGCGGCTTTCCGGCGGCATGAAAAGAAGAGTCCTCATTGCCCAGGCCCTGGTGCATAAACCCATGGTAATTGTCCTTGATGAGCCCACAGCCGGGGTTGATGTGGAACTGCGCCAGGTTTTATGGGATTTAACCAGACAACTGCATGAAGATGGACACACCATACTTTTAACAACCCACTATATAGAAGAGGCAGAGGCTCTGTGTCAAAAAATTGCAATTCTGGATAAAGGGCGGCTGGTTGCCCTGGATACCACAAAGGATTTGTTAAACAGGTATCCATACAGGCTTTTTACCATTAAATTCAGTGAAGATGTATCCGCGAGACTGGAAGCTTTCCCCGAATCTCTTAAAAAGCTTATTGTTTCATTAAAAAAAGAACGTATTACCTTAAAACTGCATCGCGAAAAGGAGAAGATCGGTGATCTGCTGGAAGCTTTAATCTCGGCTGGAATCCATATTGTTGATATGCAAACAGATCAGCCCGGCCTTGAAGAGGTTTTTATGGCATTGACAGGGGAACATTCAGATGAATAACAGGGGCTTTTATACGCTGTTTGCCAAAGAGGTCTGGCGTTTTTTAAAAGTGTGGATCCAAACAATTCTCGCTCCAGTTGTAACTGTATTTTTATATCTTCTGGTTTTTGCTTCTGTACTTTCAGATAATATTGAAGTTTACAAAGGGGTTGGGTATTCTGAATTTTTAATACCTGGACTGATTATGATGGCTGTTCTCCAGAATGCTTTTGCCAACAGTTCCTCCAGTCTTTTTCAAGCCAAACAGAACGGGAGCATAATATTTATTCTTCTTTCTCCAGTGTCGAG
>DAOWMW010000139.1 GCA_030642865.1 Desulfobacteraceae bacterium | reverse complement strand
TGATTCAGTGTAGCCGAATAGTTACAAATAATTTGGTTACACGCGTATCAGGCCCTTTGGAAAAAAAGTCTGGGAAAGGATAACCACTGGGCAAAATTACAGATTATCGAGGGTTGGTTCCATTTTAGGATTCGATCGAAAATAAATTAGCCTTTTTAAGTGTTGAGGCGCCTGCCTGACAAGGCATGAAAACGCAGGTATATCCAGATATTTATAAGTTTTCGTAACGCAGTCAGACAGGATGGATCGACGCTTAAAATGCTAAGTTATTTTTGATCGAGTCCTTAACATTGCCAATTTATTTTCGAGCGAACCCTTAGTCACCGAAACCTTTTATTTGGATCGGGAACAGGAACGTTAATGAAAAATTTAACAGCCATTGCCCTAAGCGGGGGTGTGGACTCAATGATAACAGCTTATCTGTTAAAACAAAAAGGCCATAACCTTGTGGGAATCCATTTTTATACAGGGCATGGGAATCAAAGTGAAGATAAACTCTCTGAAATTGCAGAAAAAACAGGGACCGACCTGAAAATTTTAGACTGTTCCGCTGAATTTAAATCAAAGGTTACAGATTATTTTATTAAAGCCTATATCTCCGGCCTTACACCTAATCCCTGCATTGTATGCAACCCTCTGATAAAGTTTGGGTCAGTTTTGTCCTTTGCAAAAAAACTTGGGGCCACATCCCTGGCAACAGGTCATTACGCCAGGATAAACAAAAACGCTTCCGGGAAATATCATCTTTTACAAGGAATTGACAAGAAAAAAGATCAGTCCTATTTTCTCTCCAGGTTGACCCAGGCGCAGTTATCCTTTGCATCCTTTCCCCTGGGGAATATGACCAAAGAGGAGGTTAAAAAATTTGCCGCGGTAAAAGGGATTGCCTCTTTAGCCGGCAGCGAAAGTCAGGATATCTGTTTTGCCGGGAATAAAACCTATGGTGAATTTATTGCCGGGCAATCCCTCCATAAATCCGGGAAGGGTATCATAGAAGACGTTAATGGAAATATAATCGGCGAACACCGGGGGCTCCATCTTTTTACCGTGGGCCAGCGTCGAGGTATTAACTGTCCTGCTTCAGAGTCATATTATGTAATACGGATCGATGTTAAAAAAAACAGGCTTGTGGTCGGCTTTAGGGAAAATATTTATTCCAGGTACCTGGAGGCTGAAAATATAAACTGGATTAATAACAGGCCCACTGCCCAAATCAGAGTTGAGACACAGATAAGGGGGCGTCATATTCCTGCGCCGTCAACTCTTTTTCCGGCAGACGACAGCAGGGCAAAAATCATTTTTGACAAACCACAGTCATCCATAACCCCGGGGCAGGGAGCTGTTTTTTACCAGGGGGATGAAGTTATAGGAGGGGGGTGGATAGCAAATTGAGTATGGCTAATTATACTATTATAACATTGGGTTGCAAAGTAAATCAGTGCGAATCTGCATCCATGGCAAAAGATTTTGAAAAACGGGGTTTTTCCAAATTTTCGAAGTCAGATAAAACAGAACCTGGATACTGTATAATAAACACCTGTACAGTTACACAAAAAGCCTCCATGCAATCAAGGCAGGAAATAAGAAAAGCAATCCGCGCCTATCCAAATGCCAATATAATCGTAACAGGCTGCTATGCCCAGACAGAACCTGATGAAATCAGAAAAATCGACGGTGTTCACCATGTTGTGGGGCACAGTGATAAAAAGAATATCCAGGAAACAATTATTAAGGCACCCTTAAATGGTTGCCCTGACTCCTGTAAAAAAAAATCTTTTTTAATCGACTCTAAAAAAAGAACAAGGAGTTTTTTAAAAATTCAGGACGGATGCAATGCCTTTTGTACTTACTGTATAGTTCCCTATGCCCGGGGCCGCAGCAAAAGCCTCCCCTATGATGAAGTCTTTGCCAGTTTAAAAGAATTAAAGAATTCCGGATATAAAGAAACGGTTTTAACAGGAATACACCTGGGTGTCTACGGGGATGATCTTATACCGAGAACCAGTTTGTACAAGCTGTTAAAGCAAATAGAAAAATCCCGTTTTCCAGAACGGATAAGGTTAAGTTCCATTGAGCCCCATGAACTTTCCAACGATATTATAAAACTGGTATCAGAATCAGATATTTTCTGTAATCATTTTCATATCCCCCTGCAAAGCGGGGACGACAAAATCCTGGGAAAGATGCATCGACCCTACGAAAGACAGCTTATAAAAAAGTTAATCACTAAAATTCACCAGTTAATCCCTGAAGCCGCAGTGGGATCCGATTTTCTCATAGGCTTTCCAGGAGAAGATGACAATGCTTTTGAAAATACCTGTTCATTAATCAGTGAATTACCCATAACCCATCTCCATGTTTTTCCGTTTTCCCCGCGTAAGGGGACTAAGGCAGCAAAATACCCTGACCAGGTTGACCCAAAGATTATCAAGGCCAGGTGTAAAAAAATAAGGGAGCTGGGGAACAGAAAAAAAAATGCGTTTTATGAAAAATTTATCGGAAAACATGTTGAAATACTCGTTGAAGGAAAAAAAATACCAGGGGGTTTTTTACAGGGAACAACTTCAAATTACATACCTGTTATTATCAAAGGATCAGATAATTTAATTAATACCTTTGTTAAGGCTGAAGTTTATGATCTGGGAAAAAACGGGCTTCCCCGTGCAAAAATTTCTAAGCTGTGCGGTTAGCCTTTAGCAGTTAACTATTAGCCAAAATGATTACAGGATGTGTTTTTACCCACTGGGTGTTATTTCCTGCTGACGTAATACCCCGATTTTTCAAAGTAGGGGCGGATTCCATATTTCGCCCCATATCCCCTATACAGAAATGGATTCTGCAGGGCAACCACACAGGGTTTGCCCCTGCTCAGGTTGGAATTAGATCGGCAAATGTAATGAGACCAGGCAGATGTTGAATGGTTTTATCAAAAAGCTAACCGCACAGGTCGAATTATTTTACAGCTTTCCACATAAGGAGCAATATGCTTGCAAAAATTCTCAGTAGTGCCATTATCGGTGTGGATGCATATCTTGTGGAGGTTGAAGTCGACATATCCCATGGGCTCCCCCTTTTTACCATTGTGGGACTCCCTGAAACCGCAGTAAAGGAGAGCAAAGAAAGGGTAAAAGCTGCACTTTCCAACTCAGGATATATATTTCCCGATGACCGAATTACTGTGAACCTTGCGCCAGCAAGTATCAGAAAGGAGGGTACAGGGTTTGATCTCCCCATAGCCCTTGGAATACTTGCGGCAACTAAAGTTATCAGCCAAAAAGCAGTTGCCGGACATCTTATCCTGGGCGAACTTTCCCTGGACGGACGAGTTAAGCCTGTAAACGGTTCTCTTCCCATGGCAATTGCAGCCAAAGATGCAGGGCATGCGGGAATCCTTGTCCCCAGCGATAACCGGATGGAAGCGGCTGTGGTAAGGGAGATAAATGTTTTTCCGGTAAAGACTTTGTCCCAGGCTGTAAATTTTTTTCAGGACGTTTCACCAATCAAACCGGAAAAAATCGATACAGAATCAATATTCAACAAAAACAATTTATGTGATGCGGACTTTTCAGAAGTCATGGGCCAGGAATATGTAAAAAGGGCACTCACAGTAGCTGCGGCAGGGGGGCATAATCTCATCATGGTGGGGCCCCCTGGATCGGGAAAAACAATGCTGGCAAAACGAATTTCCGGAATACTCCCACCCTTAACCTTTGATGAAGCCATTGAGACCACCAAAATATATTCCATAACAGGCTCTCTTAAAAAAGGAGAAGCCCTTATAACAAAAAGGCCCTTTAGATCTCCACACCATACCATATCGGACGCCGGTTTAATCGGCGGAGGACGTATCCCCCAGCCAGGAGAAGTAAGCCTTGCCCATAATGGGGTTCTTTTTTTAGATGAGCTTCCTGAGTTTAAGAAAAACGTTCTTGAGGTAATGCGTCAGCCCCTGGAGGATCAAAAAGTAACCATATCCAGGGCAGCCTCTGCAATCACATATCCCTCCGCCATGATGCTCGTAGCAGCAATGAATCCATGCCCCTGCGGTTATTTGTCCGACCCAAACCATGAATGCAAATGTACGCCCAGGCAAATCCAAAGGTATAGATCAAAAATTTCAGGCCCTCTTTTAGACAGAATAGATATCCATGTGGAAGTTCCGGCAGTCCCCTATAAAGACCTTATAAAAAATACGAATGCAGAATCATCTGAAATGATAAGAAAACGGGTTGCCAAAGCAAGGAAAATACAGACCAGAAGATTCTCAAGGACAAAAATATTTTGCAATGCACAGATGAGCACCAGGCATGTTAGAAAGTATTGTAAAATTGACGAACCATCCTCCAGGCTCCTTGAAACAGCCATGGACAAGTTAGGCTTATCTGCCCGTGCCTATAACAGAATTTTAAAAATCGGGAGAACAATTGCTGACCTTGGAAACAAAACAGAGATGGGAGCAGAAGAAATTGCAGAAGCCATACAATACAGAACCCTGGATCAGGAAAATATTTTAAATCACAGACGTTGAATCTTTTACCGTGACATTTTATTATCTCATCAGTCATAAGTTTTTTGTAATGAAATATTTTTTATTTTCAATGAGTAAGGATTGGGGATGAAATAAATTACCCATAATTGCGCCGGGCTTGTGGTCGGCTTCAAGGCGCATCAATGGTTGCATACTCGAAGCATTTTGGGCACCCACAAGGGATGCCCCTACGCAATTTCGGCCATTGATGCAACACAGAAGACGGGCACAAGAACAAGTAATTATGGGTAATTTATGGGTAATTTATAACATTAACGATCCTAAG
>DAOWMW010000016.1 GCA_030642865.1 Desulfobacteraceae bacterium | reverse complement strand
CGCTTAAAGATATGAGTTTAAATGAAAAATTTATGGCTATAGAGATGATATGGGATGACATATGTCATAATTCAGCAGATTTCCCTTCTCCAGATTGGCATGAATCTGTTTTAAAAGAAAGAGATGAAAAAATTACAAGTGGAGAAGATAAACTTATTGATTGGGAATTGGCAAAAAAACAAATGAGAAATTCTATATGATGAAGATTCAAATATCTGAATCTGCTTATAATGATTTGGATGGCGGTTATTCATTCTATGAATCCCAACGTGAGGGTTTAGGAAATTATTTTCAAGAATCGCTATTTTCTGATATAGACTCCCTTAAAATTTATGCCGGAATTCATTCTAAACATTTTGGGAAATATAGACTCTTATCAAAAAGGTTCCCTTATGCTATTTATTACACAATAAAATTTGATGTAATAATTATTTCAGCCGTATTAGATTGCAGAAAAAATCCTGCATGGATAAGCAATAAGTTAAAATGAGAACATGACGTTTCATTGGATTGCAGGGGCTCAGCCGCTTTGAAATGTTTGGTTTAACAAACTGTATTATCACAAACAAACTTTAAAATGTAACTCCAACTTTTTTAAAAACAATGTCAATAAATCTTCCATCGTTTCTTTTAGCCCTTGAACAGGAGGTTACAAAATATAATACTCCTGTTGTCGATTTAATCGCTGTGCAGACCAGGGATCCCTTCAAAGTGCTGGTTGCAACAATTCTCTCCGCCAGGACCAGGGATCAAACCACCGCAAAAGCATCCAGCAGACTGTTCAGCGAAGCACCTGATATTCACAGACTTGCCAGGCTGAGTGAAAAAGAAATCCGCAAATTAATACATCCCGTTGGCTTTTTTAAAAATAAGGCAAAATATCTTCACAGGCTTTCTGATGCGCTGAAACCTTATGCCCACAGTGTGCCGGATGAACTTGATGAACTTTTGAAACTGCCAGGCGTAGGGCGTAAAACGGCCAACCTTGTTTTATCTGTAGCATTTGACAAACCTGCAATATGTGTGGATACGCATGTCCACAGAATCATGAATATCTGGAATTTTGTAAATACTAAAAATCCTGAGTCCACAGAAAAGGTTTTACGAGAAATATTACCAGTTGAATACTGGAAAAAAATTAATTCAATTCTGGTGGCTTTTGGCCAGGAGCTGTGCAAGCCCGTTGGTCCCCAATGTGACTCCTGCCTTTTTGAGCTGGATTGCCCTCAAAATGGAGTAACCCCAAGGCGAATTAAAAAAATGGCCGGATAATGGAATGCTCCATGGTGCTTGAACGAAAACTGCCAGCTTTGCAGATTTTCGTTCAAGGGTAAACAAATTGTTTTCTTACTTTCTTCTGGAATCTATCATTTCGTAGAGTGCTTCAAGCCTTGTTTCTATCTGGGAATCCGAAATCATGGCAGGATCTATCATATCTCCTTCAACAATTACACCGGGGACTCCGTATTTTTTATCCAAAGTATCTATTATGTCAGGCTGGGACAAGTTCATAATTCGACAGGTTTTGGAAGAGAACATCAAAAGTCCGTCTATGGAGTAATCTTCAATTAAATTTCCTATTAAATCGACTGTTCCCCTGGGAGAAAAATGATGAATAAGTTGCCCGTTTCCATAATATAGATCTGCCCAGGACTCCACAGGATTTTCAGGATCAATGAGCTCCGGATTCGGGAAAAATTCCCATGGATACCTGCCGCAAATACATACAGCTCCATGGGGGGTAAATTTACGCATAAATTTCCCAAGAAAGGCCCAGGGAAGCCATCCATCCCAATACAGACGATATTTTTCACCATCAGGAGCTATGGCGGGGATGTTGTTCTTTTTTCTATCCTGAAGTTCTTTTAAAAGTTTTTCGTAGTATGTAATACCTGCAGGATTTCCCATCATATAAAAGACCGGAGCTATACTTACCCCGTAATCCCATAGTGTCCACCGTGATGGTTTTTCTTTAAAATATTCCCAGCATTGATTTCTTAATGTAGCTACTTTTTTTAATACGCTTAAAATTTCACTCATACGGTCATAATCAAAGGGCTTCCCGCAAACATCCTCCACTGTGGGAATAACTGTCTCCTTAAACTGCCTGTAAACAAATTCTCTTATTCTGGGCGCATCCTCTATATTATAAACGCTTGGAAGATCAACCGGGAGAACCCTGATTCCGAATCTCCGATTAAGCCCTTCTGCATAATGGGACATTTCAGGACAGAGGCGGCCTGCAACCATGAGATCCGGCATGGGGAGTATTGCCTGGGGGTTAATGGGAATATCTCTTGCTACGGCTTCCGCCATTCCCATATGGAGACGGTGATATGAGCATGATTCAGGAAGATCTCCTGTCATTTCCGCTACTTTAAGGACCTCTTCTCCAGCACCTATTCCACCGCAGTATGCGGAATATCCTGCCATGAAATGACATTTCATACCCATGGCATATGCAAAAATAAAAGTCGGACCCGATGCCCATGCCACTTTTTCGCCTCTATCCTTGGCGGTTCTTAATTCTTCCCAGTGTTTATCAACAAGGGGCCTTATTTCGTTTGTGGTTTCAAGTCTGTTTACTTTATATTTAATTCCCATTATACGCCCCCCAGTATCTCTACAAATGTTTGCAATCTGGTTTTAACGGATTCCAGGGAGATAATTTCATGCTCCACCTGTATCATTATCTCGTTAATACCTTCTTTATCCATTTTGCTTTTAAAGTCAGGGTAATAGCAGGCATGGGGCGGACAATATTTTATCATTATACTTATAATTCCCCTGGCATTGTTATCGTTCATCTTTTTTATTGCCTCGTCACCCCAATGTATATCCCAAACACCTTTAGTGGGGCATAAAGGGGATTTTGTCAGGTAGCGTTTTGCAAGAGCATCTATGGGATCACCATCAAGGCTGACCTTGTTTGCAAAGTATCTTGATCCCACATACAGGTCATCGTCCGGGATAATCATCCCAAGATCCTCTATGAGATCTAAAATGTCGGGCTGAATTGTTTGGCAAAGTCCCCCCACAGGGATGACTCTGATCCTGGTTTTATCAGGGATCACCTCCTTTGCTTCCATTTTGCTGATAAGTTCTGTAAGGATTTTGTTGTGGTCTTCTTTTGGCATCAGCATGCTGGACCAGACTATCTGCATCATCTCTTTGGCTTTAAGTATTTCCGGTTTTTCTCTTCTAATTTCATAAACCCGTTCAAGTAAGGATCGATTCAGGTTATAGATCTCAAAACTCTCTTTAAGCTTTTCATCTGTTATTTTATTCCCTGAAAATTCCTCAAGGGAAGTTTTAAAAACATCCAGCTCTGTAATTGTAAAATCTTTAATTGCCTCTCCAGGATAAAGAGCAGGAAGATACAGATTCTTTTGATAAGCAGGCTTTACGTTTCTTTCCATAATATATGGAAATTCCCCTGCCTGCAGACATTGCCTCACATGAAAAACCATCCCGTCCATAAATGGTAATTTTCCCCTTACTGCATCGTCCACAAAGCTTCTTGTAATGCCACAGTCATAGGCTGGTACATGGGCATGGCCCCATGTAACAGCTTCGTTGCTCCTCCAAATTACCACTGGAAGCATTCCCGCTGCATGCACCAGTTCTTCAGGTACATGCATGGGAAAGCACCCTATGACTTTTTTTCCGGTCTGTTCCCGGACGCTTCCTACAAAAGCATAAGGATCTGAAACAATATCTGTGATTTTACTCAACACATTTTTCATATTTTTCTCCTTTTGATAATGTCACGTTTGGCAGCCTTCATTTCCTTTGTACAAAAAAACTGGATTTCACCGCGAAGAACGGAAAGTTTGCCGAGATATTAGATTAAAAAATAAGCAGTTTTTCTGCATTTTCTGCGGTAATGCCATCGCTTCTCACATGAAAAAAAAGGGTTAGGGGTTATGGGGGATACCCAAAGCAGAATCCATTTCTGCCCTGCGGGTATGAGGCGGATATGGACAGGGCGGATATGGAATCCGCCCCTGCCTTGAAAAGCCGAGGTATTACCTCAGCAGAAAATAACACCCAGTGGGTGAAAATTTCCAGATAATAAATTTCACTGCGTTATCGGCCATCGGAGTATTTATTATATCGCCTTCCCCCCTCTGACCTCTGGTCTTCCCAAAAATATTATCTTTAGGCCCAAAGCACTGCATAATGTTATAGAATTATAATATTATATATCATTGTCCTTACAAATTTAAAATAATTTAATCTCAATTTCAAGATAAAAGGTTTTAATGATCACAGAAAAAATAAAATTCGTAAATTTTATGGATAGTGTTCGATTAAAATCCTGAGTAAGAAACGTTTAATTGTTTTGTTTCTTGCAAACCCCTAACCAGATACCACTGTGTCGCACCTGTAAATGTCCAATTTTCCAATCAATCTTTTTATTTGTACATGCCTAATAAATCATTATATACTAGTTAAAAGATGTAAATAATACAGACATCGTGCTTTTTTAAATATAATTCAGGCACTACTATATAACAACTTGAAAATATTTATAATTATAGATATACTGTAAAGCATTAAAAAAAACTGGACATGCGCAATTTTTATGCCATATAATTATTCCAGACAGTTAGATGTATTTTTTGCTAATAGTGTCCAGTTAGAATCTTGCGAGAAGGAAGTTTAATTGTTTTGTTTCTTGCAATTCCCTAACCGGACACCACTGATTTTTTGCATAAAAAATAGTCAAATTCAAGTTCCGGGGTCTGCAATAAAACTTAAGGGATCGCCCAAAAATAAAATTGTACAAAACCATACAACCCAGTAAAAAAACTTATGACTCACGAGTTAAGGAATTACCAAATAATAATAACTTATGAATTGTTCTAATCAAATTAACTATCAGATAATAAAAACAATTTCCGACCTCGAAGATGTTGTTCAAACTCTTTCAAGGAAAACCGTGGTGGCTGTGGATCTTGAAGCAGACTCCATGTATCATTTTAAAGAAAAAGTCTGCCTTGTTCAGATGGCGGCAAAGGAAATAAATGTAATTATTGACCCATTGGAAGCTGAAGATCTCTCCCCGTTGAAGCCTTTATTCAAAAATAAAAATATTAAAAAAATTTTCCATGGTTCTGATTATGATATACGCTGTTTGCACAGAGATTTCAACATAGAGGTTAATAATCTTTTTGACACGCAGCTTGCATCCATGTTTTTAGGAATCAAGGCAACAGGACTTGATTCGGTTTTGAAAAACAGATTCAATGTTGATATTGATAAAAAATATCAAAAAAAAGACTGGTCCCAAAGACCTCTCCCCAAAAAAATGCTGGAATATGCAGCACGGGATGTGGGATTTCTTATTCCCCTTGCTGAAATACTTGAAGAGGAGCTTGAAAAAAAAGGCCGCTTTCCATGGATAATCGAGGAGTGTGGACTCCTGTCCAAAGTCAGACATAAAACAAATAATTCTGAGCCATTATACCTGAATTTTAAGGGAGCGGGTCTTCTTGACCCAGGGTCACTGGCGATGCTGGAAGCACTTTTAAAATTTCGTTTAAAAATTGCTCAAAAAAAAGACAAGCCTTTATATAAGATATTAGAGAATAAACCCCTTATTCAAATTGCTTTAAAAAAACCTGTTGATGAAAGTCAATTAAAAAAAATGAGAGTTTTGGGAAAAAAACAGATGGATATGTATGGCGCAAAATTAGTGAATATCATAAAAAATGAACTTAAAAAATCAAGCCATGGCCTCCCTGTTTATCCACGAAAAGCTCCATCTGTTCCAGGGCATCTGGATCATATGAAAATTAAAGCTTTAAAATCCTGGAGAAGCAAACGGGCTCAGCAGCTTGGCATTGACCCGGGGATCTTGTTAAATAATATAATCTTAAATAAAATAATAGTTTTAAATCCTGAAAATCAAAAAGATCTTTTTCAAATTGAAAATATGAAAAAATGGCAAATTAATAATTTCGGAAATGAAATAATCAAATTTCTGGAAAAGGCTTAAGGGCTTGATAATGTTCTCTTTTTCCGATAAACGTCTGGACAAAATTGGTAAAAAAATAATAAAAGGGGAGCGTCTGAATGCAAAAGATGGACTTCTTGTTTATAATACCCATGACCTGTTGGGGGTGGGGCGTCTTGCTGATTATGTCAGGAAAAAACTTCATGGTAATAAAGCTTACTACATATCCAATCTCCATATAAATTATACAAACGTATGTATTAACAGGTGTTTATTTTGCGCATTTGCAAGGGATAAAGGGACACAGGGAGCCTTTACCCTTTCCATTGAAGATGTAAAAAAAATACTGTCAGAGTATAAAGATGCATCTATAAATGAAATTCACATTGTGGGGGGGCTCAACCCGGCCCTTGGCATGGACTATTATATCGAGCTTTTGGAAACCATAAAAAAAATACGGCCATTTGCAGCAATAAAAGCTTTCACAGCAGTGGAAATAGAATTTATTGCCAGAAATTCAAATTTATCAATGGATGAAACAATTGAAAAATTAAAAAAGGCCGGACTTTCCATGACACCTGGCGGCGGCGCCGAGGTCATCAGCAGCAGAGTAAGGGAAAAACTCTTCCCCGCTAAAATCGATGGGAAAAAATGGCTTGATACAGTGGAAACTTTACACAACGCTGGTATAGTATCTAATGCAACAATGCTTTACGGGCATGTGGAAACCACCAGGGAACGTGTTGATCACCTGATAACTTTAAGGGAGCTTCAGGATAAAACCGGCGGTTTTTCAGCCTTTATACCCCTTTCCTTTCACCCAGAAAATACAAAGCTGTCGCATATTTCACCCCCCACAGCCATTGACGATTTGAAAAATATCGCTGCAGCCCGATTGATCCTTGATAACTTTGATCATATAAAGGCATACTGGGTAATGATAGGGGAAAAACTTGCCCAGATTGCCCTTTCCTTTGGAGCAGACGACCTTGACGGAACAATAATAGAGGAAAAAATTACTCATATGGCAGGGGCAAAATCGGCAAAAGGGCTTACTCAAAAACAGATGCGACATATGATATCCAGTGCCGGCCTTATTCCTGTTGAACGTGATTCATTTTACATGCCTGTTTGAAATAAAAAAAATAATATGACTCTTTTAGATACAATTACAGAAAAAGTAACCTTGAATAAAAGAATAAATTTTAAAGAGGGACTTTTCCTCATGGAGAATGCAGATCTTCATACCCTGGCAAATCTTGCCGATAAAAAAAGGCAAATGCTTCACCCCGAGCCTGTTGTTACCTTTGTTGTTGATAGAAATATTAATTATACCAATATCTGCGTGGCAAAGTGTAAATTTTGCGCTTTCCACAAATCAGAGGGGGAGGCAGGGGGATATATAATATCAAAGGAGACCTTAAAAGAAAAAATTGAAGAAACAGTTTCCCTGGGGGGAACGCAAATACTCCTGCAAGGTGGTATGCATCCATCCCTTAATATCGATTATTATACAGATCTCCTAAAATTTATCAAAGGTGTTTCCCCTGTTCATATCCATGGATTCTCTCCCCCTGAAATTGCTCATATTGCCCAGGGGTCTTTAAAATCCATCACCTGGGTCATTGAAAAACTCATGGATTCGGGCCTTGATTCCATTCCAGGGGGAGGTGCTGAAATTCTTGTTGATCGTGTACGGAAACAGATATCACCAAATAAATGTTCGGCAGAGCAATGGATTGATGTTATGGAAACGGCCCACGGGCTTGGGCTTAAAACCACCGCAACAATGATGTTTGGGCATATTGAAAAAGCAGAAGATATTATCGAACATCTCATGAAAATACGTAATCTCCAGGCTAAAACAGGTGGTTTCACAGCGTTTATTCCCTGGACTTTCCAGCCCGAAAATACCATGATAAACGTAATAACTGCAACTCCGGCCAAATACCTTAAAGTCCTCGCCCTTAGCAGAATTATCCTGGATAATATAAAAAACATCCAGGCTTCATGGGTTACACAAGGTGACAAAATTGCCCAGATCGCCCTGTTCTTTGGCGCAAATGACCTTGGAAGTACCATGATAGAAGAAAATGTAGTGGCAGCCGCAGGTGTTAAATTCAGACTTCCCCAAAAAGAAATGGAACGTATCATTGATAGTGCAGGATATAAACCTGTGCAAAGAGACTGCTTTTACAATCAGCTTTAGGAAGGAACGCGAAGGAAACAAGTAAGCGCCTTTAAACATTTTGTTTTTTTAGCATTATTTTTTACATAAAAAATAAAAATAGTGTATGGATTGGGGATGAAATAAATTACCCATAATTGCGCAGGGCTTGTGGTCGTCTTCGCGGCGCATCAATGGTTGCATACTCGGAGCATTTTGGGCACCCACAGGGGGGATTGCCCCTACGCAATTTTGGCCATTGAAGCAACACAGAAGACGGGCACAAGAACAAGTAATTATGGTTAATTTATAAAATTCAAGATCCTATACTGCTTATATATATCCGATTCCGAACATTTTAAATCGAAAATGAGCTATTGCTTCCACAGCATCAATCCTGTTGTTTCATCATAAACTCTTAACAGGGTCTCCCCTGACAATTCCCGCAAAACAATTTCTCCGGCAAAAATCACCGATTCGGAAAATAGATGCCCTCCAAAGGCTCTACCATCTCCACCGCATAAAATTATATGGGCGTGGGCCATGGGAACATCGTCCTTTATTGAAATATTTCCTGTGCATGATAATATTTCAAACTCACCTTTTTTCACGGCGGTAACATAGACCTGTTGCTTTTGATCGTATATCCCTGTTGTAACCGATGAAAGAGCGCCTATAACAGAAAACTCACCGGTTTTAATATTTGCTTCCCTGCAAAAATTTTCCATGGATTTAATCAAATCTTCATTATAAGGAAGCCTTCCCATAAAAATACGGTGCTGGGCAAATTCTGAGGCTATCAATTTTTTCATAATTTTTATTAAAATATAAAATTAAATATTAATGTTGTAAGGATTGGGGATGAAATAAATTACGATCCTAACAGACCCCTCAGATTCGTTTATTCAAGGGGATAACAGATCCCGGAACCGGATTCAATAATTCTTTCCGACTTTGTTATCAGTACTGTGGATGTTTCAGATTCTGTACGAAGGACCAGCAAAAAACCAATCTCTTCAGGAGGCAAAAGGATTTTTTCATCATCTGGACCGCGCAGAGAACCTTCATCCTGGGAATATATACTGTATTGCTGCCCCTGGGTTACCCCATCCTTAACCCCTCTATCGATAAAAGCTATGGATGTAGACCCAAACATCTCTTCATGTTCCTCAGATATTATAATTTCACCATCAAGGCCTTGTTTACCTGGCTTCAGCTCAATATGTGGCAAAACTTCTTCATAGGGCATAATCAGATCATTTTTTTCAATGGTTCTAAATGATTTTATAACGTTTGCCAGGGCAAAACCCTCCTCGTTTTTATAGACTTCAACCAAACCCAGCATATAATGCTGAATCCCCACATATCTATCAGTCAAACCATCTGCATGGGGATTAATGGTCCTGTAAACCATATACTTGCGCCCTTTAACAAAATGGATCCCCTTTTCTTCCCTGATATAAACCAGATCACCAACACTTATCATGACCTTATCGTCTTGAACTTTAAAAATAGTCCCCACAGGTGACACGGGTACCTTTCTAATAAACCCGGTTCTGGAAATCTGGGGATAAACAGAAAAATCAGGCGCTTTTACCCCGTTCTCTATCTCCATTTTGTCTAAGCAGTCCTTATAAAATATTCGTATTTTTTCACCAGGATAAATCAAGTGGGGATTTGCAACCTGTTTATTGTCACTCCATAAGTCAGGCCATTTCCATGGAGAATCGGAAAAATGCTCTGACAAACCCCAGAGGGTATCACCCTTTTTAACTGTATAATAAAATCCTGCTTTAAAACTTGACGAATCAGCCTGTTTCTCGGCAAAACAATTAAAAGGAAATAGAAGAATCATTGCAACAAGCAAGCTAACGCCGGTTAATATCATTAATTTTATTTCGTTGTTCATGATATACTCCATGCAAAAAAAAGTCCCCTTAATAAGATTAATATAGATTGTCAGATAATTACCAGATTTTGAAAAATGACACAAGGATAAAAGAAGGAAGGCATATGGTACAACCGCTGCTTAAATAAAATTATTGGTGTGACAGTCTATATATTCAAAAATTATCAAAAAAAAAGCCCTTACGCATAAGAAGCATAAGGACTTTTTTTAAAAAGAACAAGAAAAAAACTGTTCCTTTTTATTTTTTACTATGATTTGTCAAATAATCACCCGATTTTAAAAATTGAAACAAGGCCATAAATACTCCGGCCATCGAAACCCCGGGAAACTATTTATATGACGGTCTGCAAGAGGCAGTTATTACATCATTCCGCCCATTCCACCCATTCCGCCCATTCCGCCGCCAGCAGGCATTGCGGGCATATCTGATTTTTCATCGGGAGAATCGGCTATCATTGCTTCGGTGGTCAGCATCAGGGAAGCTACACTCCCTGCATTTTGAATGGCAAAACGTACAACCTTTGTGGGATCAATGACACCTGCTGCAATCAAGTCTTCAAAAGTATTAGTTGCTGCATTATAACCAAAGGGGCCTTCTCCATTCTTTATTTTTTCAATAATAACCGAACCTTCAACACCGGCGTTATTGGCAATCTGCCGTGCTGGTTCTTCCAAAGCACGCTTAACAACCCCAACTCCTGCCATTTCATCAGAAGAATCAAGTTCAAGCTTATCCACTACAGACATGCAACGGACAAGGGCAACACCGCCCCCTGCCACGACACCCTCTTCAACCGCTGCACGTGTTGCATTCAATGCATCTTCAACCCGGGCTTTTTTCTCTTTCATCTCGGTTTCTGTTGCAGCACCCACATTAATTACAGCAACTCCGCCGATCAATTTGGCAAGACGTTCCTGAAGTTTTTCCCGGTCATAATCTGAAGTTGTCTCGTCAACCTGGGCACGGATCTGCTTAACTCTTCCTTCCAGAGCAGCGCGGGAACCGGCTCCGTCTATAATGGTTGTATTGTCCTTATCCATTGTAACACGTTTTGCTGTTCCAAGATCTGCAACAGTCATATTTTCCATTTTTATGCCCAGATCTTCAGAAACAAGCTGACCACCTGTGAGAATTGCAATATCTTCCAGCATCGCCTTTCTCCTGTCACCAAAGCCAGGGGCTTTAACAGCAGCAACCTGCAGTGTCCCTCTTAATTTATTTACCACAAGAGTAGCAAGGGCTTCACCGTCAACATCCTCTGCAATAATCATAAGGGGCTTACCCATTTTGGCAATCTGCTCCAGGACAGGGAGAAGATCTTTCATATTGCTGATTTTTTTCTCACTTATCAGTATATAGGGTTCTTCAAGGGA
Source organism: Desulfobacteraceae bacterium (assembly GCA_030642865.1). GTDB lineage: Bacteria > Desulfobacterota > Desulfobacteria > Desulfobacterales > BuS5 > DAOWMW01. Next base: position 176 of record DAOWMW010000016.1, on the reverse strand, counting down.
GGAGATCATTTTTTCCGAATCCGTAACAAAGTACGGGGAAAGATAGCCCCTGTCAAACTGCATTCCCTCAACCACATCAAGGGTTGTTTCCATTCCCTTTGCTTCTTCCACGGTGATGACCCCTTCTTTTCCAACTTTTTCCATGGCTTCCGCAATAATATTACCGATAGTGGCGT
>DAOWMW010000238.1 GCA_030642865.1 Desulfobacteraceae bacterium | reverse complement strand
TGCAGCCTGGAAGGCCACATCCGCCACAATTTGCACCGGGGAGAACATCTTCAATTGAAAGTATCAAAGGGTCGACATATACATAAAAAATTTTTGAGGCAATGGCCAAACCTATGCCTATAACCAGTCCGAAACCTCCCATTATAAAAAAAGCATCTGTCATCTTTATTCTCCGGCTTAAAATTTAAGAAAATAGTGTCCAAACGAAAACCATAATTTTTTGTTCAGAAACTATTTAGAAAAGTTAGAAAAATTATTTTCCCACAAGCGTATCAATTTCTGGAATAACATTTTTTAAAAGATTAATCACATTGTCTGCGTTTTGTGTAAAGACCTCGACAATTTTGTCCCAGGAAACAGGATCTTCATCTTCTTTCCAGCAATCATAATCTGTGGACATGGCAATAACCGAGTAGGGAATGCCCGCCTCGTTTGCCAGAATCGCTTCAGTTGCAACGGACATATTTATAACATCAGCTCCCCATACTCTAAACATGTTTGATTCAGCAATGGTTGAAAATCTTGGGCCTTCTATGGTTATAACTGTCCCTTTTTCATGGGTATTATATCCAAGCTCTTTTGATTTTTCGTAAATAATTTTTCTCAAGGGCGGATCAAAGGGTTCAGCCATGGGGATATGAACAGGGCCGTTGTCAAATGAATCATGAAAGGATATTTTTCTGTGTCTTGTAAAATCGATAAATTGGTCAAGGATTACAAAATCACCTCTTCCTATCTCCTCACGCAGACTCCCGCAGGCTGTTGTTGCAATAATATGGGTTACGCCCTGCTCCCTGAGGGCGGATATATTAGCCCTGTAGTTGACCTGTGTTGGATTCAGCTGATGTTTTTTTCCATGTCTCGACAGAATAATAACATCAACTCCGGCTATTTTTCCTGCGACAAGTTCCGCGGAAGGGCTTCCAAATGGTGTATCGCATTTAATCTCAACAGATTCCGAAAGGATGGGAGCATTATCCAGGCCAGACCCCCCTATAATTCCGATTTTTACCATTTCTGTTACCTTTTTTAATAGCATCAAAGCATAAAATTAAATCACTAATTCATATCATAATTTTCAATAAATTACCAGAGAGATTATTTTCTATTCAATTTTTTCTTGACAAAAAATATTACCTGTTTATTATTTATACTAAAAAACGATTTTGGTACAAAACTACATATTAAAGAAAATACATGTAATAATGTAATTATTCAGCTAAGAAGCATAGCTTCAGGTATAATTTGGTGTGATATGAAACAGAAAAAAAGAGAATCCATATTAGAGGCTGCCGGCAAAAGGTTTGCAAAATACGGATTAACAAAGACAAATATAGATGAAATAGCACGTTTTGCAAGGGTTGCCAAGGCCACCATCTATAACTATTTTGGAAGTAAGGATAATGTATATATAGAAGTACTGAAAAGGGAGGCGAATATAACCATTGATAAAATATCGCATTCAGTGGACATTGAAGTTCTTCCAGGAAAAAAATTGATTACTTTTGCAAAAACCAGATTTCAAAACATGAATCTTCCTTTAAATATTTTCAGCCAGGCCAAAAGTGATGTGGAAAAAATGATTCCGGAGGCTGTCAAGGTGCAGGACGAACTTTTTGAAAGGGAGGTGCAAATCATTTCTTCCATTTTAAGTGAAGGTGTGGAAAAAGGAGTTTTTTATGTAAATGACGTGTTTCTCACTGCAAGGGCAATCGGATTTGCTCTAAAAGGTTTTGAGCGGCAATGGCTTCACGGGAATAAAGATAATATTGATATACACATGGAAGAACTGATTAAAATTTTATTTCTGGGCCTTAAACATAAAAAAAATCAAACCAGGCGAGAAGAAACTTCTGGATAATTCATTTTGGAGAAAATAATGCTAATAAAAAACAAAAAAAAATCTTTTATCCTGGGTGTGTTCAGTTTTTTTTTTACTACCCTGCTGATTCAGCATATTGCACCGGACAAACTTTATGCCCAGGATTTTTATAGTAAAAAATATATTGAAGAACAACTGATTTCTGTGTTCGGCCTTGGGAGCAGAATATCAAAGGCAGGAAATGAAATACTGCTTCCGTATAAACAAAACGGAATACTTCATCTCAGGCTTCAGGATTGTATTTCCATAGCTGTGGAAAGAAATATTGATATTTATCTCACCCAGGAGGTTCTGGCCCAGGCAGATGCTGATTTGACAATGGCGTGGACAGCCATGCTTCCTTATTTTGGGGCGGAAGGAACCTATACACGGCTTGATGAAGATTTAACATTTGATCTTGGTCCCTTATCAATGGGCTCTTTATCCATGGGTCCTTTATCAATGGTATTCATGGATCGTGATTTATATAAGGCCGGAATTGTTTTGAGGCAGCCTGTATTTGCAGGGGGAAGATTAAAAGCAGCCCGGAGAGCTGCTAAAAATATTCGGGACGCACGAATTCATGACCAGGAGAATGTAAAAAACGAAATTATTTATCAGATTACCCTGATTTATCATACAGCGCAGGTAGCCCGGGCATTTAACAAAGTAGCTATAGAGGCTGTAGCCCTTTTGGAAAAGCATGAAAAAGATGTTAAAATATTTGTTCGGGAAGGGGCTATTCCCCAGGTCGATCTTCTTCGGACACAAACAGAACTTGCAAATACCAGAAAAGAATTAAATGGTGCTGAAAACGCCTTTGATCTGGCGCTGTCGAGTCTTAAAAATTTAATGGTTATAGATCTGGAAGAAGATATTCTTTTAACAGAGCACCTTACTCACCCTCCAAGGCAAAAAAAAGGTCTTGAAGCTTTAACTCTCTTTGCCATTAAAAACCGTTCGGAACTTGTTTCTTTAAAGCTTCAGGCCGAGGCCGCAAAGGAAGGATTAAAGGCTGCAAAAGGAGAATACCTCCCAATCGTTGCCATTGAAGGAAGGTATGAATATCTTGAAGGAGATGTTCGGGATTTAGATGGAGATGAACACTGGACAGTGGGAGTGGGCGCAGAGGTTCCTCTCTGGAACTGGGGGAGAACCAGGTCAAAGGTTTTAAAAGCAAAATCAAAATTAAACCAGGCCAAAATGATGCATAAAAAAGCAGAAGAGAGAATTTCCCTTGAGGTTCGCAG
>DAOWMW010000183.1 GCA_030642865.1 Desulfobacteraceae bacterium | reverse complement strand
AGGATTCGATCGAAAATAAATTGGCAATTTTAAGTGTTGAGGCGCCTGCCTGACAAGGCGTAAAAACGCAGGAATATCAAGATATTTATACGTTTTCGTAACGCAGTCAGGCAGGATGGATCGACGCTTAAAATGCTAAGTTATTTTTGATCGAGTCCTAAGGTACAAAAATTCTCTTTAATTTATGCTTTTACAATATTTCATACTACAAAAAACACAAAAACAATTAATAAGATACTATAAATCCATATCAATGGATGTTCCAATTACTGCACCCACGGGGCAGGCGATTTTGCAAAGGTCGCAGGCAATACATTTTTCCGGGAAAAAGAGTACCTCCATGGTTTTTCGATCTATGCACAATGCCTCTGTCCTGCATACAGATGTGCATGCTCCACAATGAATACATTTGTCATCATCTCTTTTAATTTTATCAGCCAAAAATTCAACTTCAACTTTTTCTTCCTGCATGTATTTAATGGCTTTATCGATATCCTCCATGCTCCCATGGAGCTGGAGTATCATACGTCCCTCCTGCCTGGGAAATATTCTTGCCTCCAAAATATTGAACATTATTTGATAATTAACTGCGAGGTTATAAAGTATGGGCTTGTGTATTGCCTGCTGCCCGAATGCAAGGAGAACATTTCTCGATCTTATACTCATTTATCGTAACCTTTTAAAACCAAAAGCATTAAAAGAAGAATCATCTGCTTACGGCATACAAAACTCAATATCCCCTTTTGCTGCAATTTTATTCTGATAAATTATTATCACTCCCGAAACATCTCTGATATCCATTGCATACTCCATTGCATCATGAAAGTTTTTATCCGATTTTATCAAATTGGCAGTTCCGGTTGCAACTGCATCTGCTGTTGCCGTGTCCCTGGAAATAATCGTCACAGCGTCTGCCATTCCAAAACTCAGGGAGCCGCCAACACTTCCCGAAGAAGTGCATACTCCAAGGGGAGTTCGGCAGGAATCTATTTTAAGGGCAATTTTGCCGGAAAATGGTGAATCCCCTGCAAAAATCGTAATTACAGCAGGCTCAGCCAAATGCAGAAATATATCTCCGCCATTTTCAATGATTGCTTCTGGCGTATCCTCAAGGAGTTTTTCTCCAACAGCTTCGGCAATTGCCCCTGCAACTGCTGCCATGGGACCCACGTTAGCAGCCTCAGAAGCTGAATACATTCTGTCTATCAGGGGAAAGCTTTTTTCAAGTCGTTTTACAGGCTCCAGTGATGTTAAAAAACTTTTTTGTTTTTTTATATGTTTTTTTGTTTCAGCCCTGAATTTTTCCACAATTTTTTTGGCCTGTAAAGACAAATTTTCTTTTGTTTTTATATAAAGATCAGTGGTTTCTACTTTTACTCTGTAGCTTTTCCATCTTTCGGTGTTTGAAAAATTTCTGTAAAATCTTTCCTGGCAAATCATTTATTTTCCCTTTGAAAAGGGACAGTTGGAAAGGGGATTTGTGGAACTCCTAATGTAAAATTTTCTTTTACTATCCAGTTTTTTAAAATCTTTGCAATCTGGAGAGCTTTTGAATAGCTTGAAAGGGGTGCTGCCGGAATCGATTTTCCCATAATATCTATTTTTCCTGTTTTAAGCTCAGCATAACTTACCTCGCCATGGGAACGATCAACTTTATTTGGATAGTCTATTCCGTAATCTGTCACCTGACAGTATATATCTTTATCCGGTAATCCTGTAAAATAAGCCAGATCCTCATTTAAAACAGGTATGGGGACCCCAATTCCCACCATAATGGAACATCCATACCCCGTAACAGAAGCACCGCGCACAAACTCTGGAGACATTTCCTTGAGATTTCCAGTTACGGCAATTGTTCCAGCCGACTCTCTTACTATACCATTTTTACATCTTCTGGCTTCCGGAGAATGCTGTGTTCCCTGCCATGTTACAGCTCCACATGCCCCCCCAAGAAAAATTTTTGTGCCACAGCCGATGGTCCAGTAAAACGGGTCATTTAGAAGAGGACTCAACTGTCCAGCGCTGGAATAAGTCGCGTTTCCTGCATTGGGCCGTAAAATTCCCATATATGTATAAATAGTTTTTTTTGAAAGATTTATTGCGCAGTTGTAATTCTGGTAAGAATTTCTGGGATTATATAAAAAAGCATCCCGTAAATCCTTTAATTTTATTTCTGTTTCATACTCCATGAGCGGATAGCAGTCAGTTCCGTATGCCTCGGCTTTTAGCTTGACTTTTTTCCCGGAAAGGAGATCTTCAATTACGTGCCCTCCGCCGTATTTAAATTTTCCAGGGTGGACCTTGTTTAAGGGGTCAGACTGTCGAACCTGGGTTGCGCCTATGTAACAATCCACCGCAGCAATTCCAGAATAGGCCTCAACATCATTAAACCACGTTTTAAATGTTTTTATTTTAGGGGTTGTATGGCCGATATTAAGAAATGCTCCGGATGAACACATTATGCCAAAAGTACCAGTTGTTACGACATCTACCTTATTAAATGCGCTTTTAACTCCTTGATCCGCGACAATACCAATCATCTCTTCGGCTGTAACAACAACAGCTTTCCCTTTTTTTATTTTGTCGTTTATTTCGTCAAAGCTTTTTTTTATTTCAACCTGACTCATTATAGTCCCCGCGTCAAATCCCTTATGTATAGATTATCACATAAATAATTTCATTCCGTTGCTGGTGGTCGAAGTATTATAATATTACTTTCTCTGACCTTTTGGTAAATTTTAAAATTGGGTAATTATTTGACAATCTATATATTTATATCCCAAAATTTTAACTTTACCTTTTTAACGCAGACTTTTCAATCATATTTTTATAACTCTGGATATTTGACACAAGCTCAGGCAATTTGTCCAACACAGCGGAGGATAGCCTGTATGGACAATACATGGGAACCTGAAAGGATCTTGTTTACAACAGGTGTGGTGCCATGATTATGCCTGGCAAGAAAATAGAGCCAACTCTGATTTGGGATAAAAGCAAAAAAAAGAGAGGGGATTTCGCAATTTTGGCAAAGCAAACTTAGAAATTTAAGAAATTTATTCTTTAATAGCGGAAAAAACAATTAAATTTTCCGCGTTTTGCTTCTTGCAATTTCCTAACCGGACACTGCTGGAATACAACATACTTTATTTTAAATATTTTTTTATTATACTTTAAAAGAATCTACAATATGTATATTATTGAGGTATCGATTATGCAAACTTTACTTCCTGGCATGACGCAGAAAAAAAACGATAGACAATCACATAAAAAGCAAAAAAAAATTGGGGATGGAAGGCTTGCCAGGGGGATATAATCCCAATATGGGCAAAATCTTGCGAAACATCGCAAGTCTCCGCAACACAAATATATACAGGCGTTCGTAGTATATTGACATTCTTGTGTAATGGTTATAAACAGGTTCTATGTATGCAGTACAAGTTACGGATTGAACCACGCACACTGTGATGACTTTTTCTGGTGATTTTTAATTTTTAAACATAAAAAAGGGAAAAATAAATTATGGCTAAATTAACTGATGAAATGAAAGCATTATTTGACGAAGTACCGGTATGCGTTTTTGCTACGGCGGATAAAGATGGAATACCAAATGCGGTGCCGATACACTACGGTAAAATTATGGATGACACAAAGATTATGCTGGTCGATAATTTTATGAAAAAAACTTTGCTCAACATCAATGCAAATCCAAACGTATCCATATCGGTATGGAAAGGAAGTGCAGGTTACCAGTTTAAGGGAACCTCCAGAGTTGAAACATCCGGTGCCAATTTTGATCTGGGAGCGAAAATGGTGAAAAAAAGTGTTCCCAAAGGAGTGGTTATCATAGATATTTATTCAATTTACATTACCAGCCCCGGGCCTGAAGCGGGAAACAAAGTTGAGTAAAAAGCTGTGGCTCATGTTGAATTTCAGAGCATTAATATAGT
>DAOWMW010000023.1 GCA_030642865.1 Desulfobacteraceae bacterium | reverse complement strand
GAAGCAGACATCCAGCTTCCCCAAGCCGTTGAAGGACTTGCACTTGCTGCTTTATTCCAAATAATTTCACCACGCATATTAAAACCAATGTCTATCATTATTTTTGAAATATTATCTGACAGTGGTATATATGGTTTTCTACCCAAATTTGCCACATTAATACAAGCACGACCACCATTTACTAAGACTCGATAAGTTTCTGTAAAAACCTTCCTCAACATTTTCAAATATTCGGATAAAGATAAATCTTCATCATATTCTTTTGATACATTATATGGTGGTGATGTAATCATTAAATGCAATGAATTATCTGGTATCATTGACATATCTTCTGCTGAACCAAATATTGTTGAATTCAATAAATTATCAGGAAACAGGTTGTTTTTCTTGTTAACTTTTCTATCATTACCTAATTCTTTATATAGCTTTGAATCATAAAATTTACTTGAATCATGGTTTATTCTTCCATTTGTCCCAAAAGAACTTGATTCTGTTCCTTTTGTATTTTGATATGTTTTCATTAGTTTTATCCTATTCATTTATCAGAGTTAGAAACTTCTCTGCCTTTGAAATATCGTCTTTTTCTCTGGCAGAAACTGAAATTATTTGCCCTAATTTCCTTTTTGGCAACATTGAAGAAAAAAAATTCATTTCAGAATTAACAATTTCTTTGATATAATCTGTTAAACCATTGTAGTTATCAAATGTTTGAAAACCTTTCTGTTTTGTATTTATTATACAATCTTCTGTTGGATTTGGATAAATGGAAATAAAACCTTGGACAATCCCCGAGTTCTTTAAAAAATCAACTTTTTTTGCATAATTTTTTGTAATTGGACTATTGCTTAAAATGATAATTGGTATTTTTGTTGATTCAATTCCAGAAACTCTAATATTTATTGACTTACCGATAGCTTTCAGCATAGAATCCGAACGTAAAATTGATGGGTTGCCTTTGTGCTTCTTATAATCACCCGTAAAAACAACTTGATTATTGTTAAATTTATAGTTGTTTACAATGCTCATTTTTATTTCAAATAGCAATTTTATGTTTTCTGCTTTTTGTTGAGTTTCGTTAGTCGTGCAAAATGCCAAATCAGCATCACTTTGTATAGATAAGCCTAATTCTGAACAAATAACGCTATTAACAGCGAATAATCCCATTTCTTTTGCTATAGGCTGAAAAAAATCTTTACTCCACTTTTCCGTATATTGTCCAATTAATGAATTCCTGCTTTGTAAAGTTTGTCCTTCTGCACTTTTACCTTTTGGAACATAAGCAAAATAGCCATCAGTCAATCTGTAAAATAATTGTTCAGGTGAGGCAAAATTTTTCATTGCTTCCGTAAAAAATTTTTTCTCAATATCTTTATTCCAAAAAATCATAACACTCCTTATTCTTTCTTACACATAACTACAGTGATGTCCGGTTAGGAAATTGCAAAAAACAAAATACGGGAAGTTTAATTATTTTTTCCGCTATTAAAGAATAAATTTCTTGAATTTCTAAGTTTGCTTCACCAAAATTGCGAAACTCCCTCGTGCCTCGCTCAAACAATCGCAATTTTTCGGCTACGCTGCACTAAGAAATTCTAAGAAATTTATTCAATACACTACAAAAGCAATTAAACTTCCCTCTTGCAAGATTATAGCCGGACATTACTGACATAACTAGGCCCTAATCCCCTACAATATGTACGATTTTTGATGCAGTGACCAGGCGCACCTTTGTCTTTATTTCAGGAAGAGCCTTTTCCAATACATCATAGGTTTGCTGAAACGGATGGGCTATCCCTACTGCCGTACCATTTTTATAAGCAACCCTTATTAATAATTTTATCTGTTTTTCTATAAAATCGATTTCATGTAAATGATCTAAAAATACATCCCTCTCTGCAAAAGGAACATGAAAAAGACGGGCAGAGGATTTGCATCGGGTCTCACTGGTTGTTCTGCTGTCAATGAAAAAAAGACCTTTTTTTCTTAAAACAGAAAAAATCTGGTTCATCCTGGATGAGTCAGCGGTAATTCTCGAGCCCATATGATTATTAACCCCTTTTATGGAGGGCAGGCTGGCGATATTATTATTAAGCTGGGCTATGAGGAGATCAGGGGCCATGGAGAAAAGTATTCCCCCAGGCCCAGGCTTTACCCTGGGATATTCATTGGGTTCCATGGGCAAATGGAGCATGATTTCAATCTGGTTTTCCCTGGCTATTCGGGCTATCTTCTTGCTAAAGGGGCCATGGGGAAGAACCGACAGGGTAATCACTCCATTGAGTTCAAGAAATTTTTCGGCAAGTCCCATGTCATAACCAAGGTCATCGATTATAATTGCAACCATGGGCAGATTCTTTGGAATTCGTGGCGGGGGAAGAGGCTTTTTCAACTTTTGAGGATATTTTTTTTTTTCTAAATCAGGATAAATTTCATAAACAGGAGCCTTTGTAACTGTTTTTTTTTTTAAGCCTTCCTTTTTTTTAATATCTTTTTTTTTTGCTGTTTTTTCTGTATAATCTTTTGTTTTACTTTCAAATATTATAAAATCATGGGCAAAGTACCCGGCCAAAGCAGAAAAAAAAACCAGAAACAAAAGGGCTAAAATGGATTTACCCAACTCTATTTTCTGGTTTTTTGATCTTTTTTTTTTTGGTACAGTCGTTTTTTTAGTGGGAACTTTTTTCTGTTTTGACATATTTGAATTTCAGGCCTTGTGATTCCACAGAAAAAGGGGTTATCGCACACCATTTGCAGTTAAAATCTCATACCCCACAAGAAGATTAAGGGCGTAGCCAACCTGGTTATCCAAAAGAAGTTTTTCCCTGTTTAAAGTCCCGTACCTTGAATCGACTTCACTGGTTGTTTTTTCTTTTCCAGTCTCCTTATTTTCCGGTATTTTTTTACTCAACTCGTCGGGTTGTGGATTAAGATGATTTTTCAGATCTTTCTCTTTTAAATAGTCTTTTTCTGAAACAAATTTCTGATCAGTAAAAATCTCCTTTTTTAAAACAATGTCAGGTTTAATACCCTGAGCCTGAATTGACTTGCCGCTTGGAGTATAATATCTGGCAATGGTCAATTTTAGCCCGGAACCATCCTGGAGGGTTTCAACAGTTTGAACAGAACCCTTGCCAAAAGATGTTGTTCCTATAATAATTGCCCGTTTATGATCCTGCAACGCCCCCGCCACAATTTCCGATGCACTGGCACTTCCGCCGCTGATCAAAAGTGCGATGGGATAATCACGTTTTACATCATTTTTCTGTGCCTCATAAACTTTTACACGATCCTTTTTCTGTCCCTTGATTGAGATTATAACACCATCTTCAAGAAAAAGATCAGAGACTTTAATAGCCTGGTCAAGGAGTCCCCCTGGATTATCACGAAGATCGAGCACAAGTCCCTTTAAAGGTAGATCGCCGGATTCCATTTCAATTAAGGCATCTTGAAGGTCAGAAGCTGTATGAATCTGAAAATTTGTCACTCTGATATATCCGTATCCAGGTTTTAATACAATGGACTTAACACTTTCTATGGGTATTATGTCCCGAATCAGATTAAAATCTATCGGTTCTGGAACCCCGCTTCGCAATACGGCTATTGAAACCTCTTCACCCTTGGGGCCTCTCATTTTTTTCACAGCTTCCCAGATCATCATCCCTTTTGTCGATTCACCATTAATTTCAATAATAATGTCCCCGGAGTTTACTCCTGCCCTGTGAGCCGGAGTATTTTCAATGGGTGATATTACTGTGAGCAACCCCTTGGGCATGCTGATAACTATTCCTATCCCTCCAAATTCACCCTTTGTTTCAATCTTTAGATCTTCAAGTGCTTCAGGGGGAAGAAGTGAAGAATGGGGGTCAAGACTGCTGACCATCCCCTGGATCGCCTTTTCAATAAGTTCTTTGGGTTCCACATGGTCAACATAATTTTTTTCAATAAAATCAATCACATCGGCAAAAGTCTTAAGTCCTTCGTAGGTCTTGTCACTATTTGCCGAAAGATCCCTGTCATATATTGCACCGAACGTAAAAAAGACTGCAGCTACAATTATAACTAATCCGAATCTTACACTTTTTGTTGCTATTATCATATCCCATGCACCCCTTTTATTAAAATTTTAACCATTTAAGCAAATCTAAAGGCTGTCCCCACGGGAGCCTGCCTCTTCAAAAACTGCAGCGACCTCTTCTTTTTCCAGTTGAATCCCAAGAGCGGCTTTTTCTTTTTTTTGAGCAGAAAGTCTACCTGTAAGGTCAAGAAGTTTCATACTATTTACTTCAAGCTCTTTAAATCTTTTTTTATCGGAAGCGATAATAAACTCCAGCCCGGTTTTCCCCTGAATATTTCATTTATGGATTCCAATGAAAGAATGACATGCATTTTCCCCAGACGGGGTTGCAGGAGCGTTGTTTTTCCGGCGCCACCGGGTCCAGCTATAATGACAAATTCATTTTTATTAATATTGAGAGTTAACTGGCGTAAAGCATCTTTTAATCCAAGGGCTTTTGCAACATTATGGATCTGGATCAATGAAATTTTATTTTTACCTGTCAATAAAATATACCCCATTTCAGTAGTGTCCGGTTAGAATCTCGCGTAAGGGAAGTTTAATTGTTTCGTGAAATTTCCTGACCCAACGCTATTGTCCCCATTTAAAATTTGACCAAAATACCATATATTGATATAAATATTCTGGTTACAAGGAGTGCTGTCACCAGTTTTCCTTACCAAAAGCCTCCGCTGAACTCCCATAACATGCTTCTTCCAGTCAGTGGAGGCTTTTTAAACAGACCTTACGAATCGTGAATTTATTTCATCCCCAATACTTAGGGTTCGGTCAAAAATAAATTGGCAATTTTAAGTGTTGAGGCGCCTGCCTGGCAAGGCGCGAAATCGTAGGAACATCAAGATATTTATACGTTTTCGCAACGCAGTCACGCAGGATGGATCGACGCCTAAAATGTTAAGTTATTTTTGAACGAGCCCTTAATCAGGCACTATATACGTGGCGCAGGAATCCTCCGACTCCCAGGCACAAACCCTTGAAACCCTGGCAGATGGTTCTTTAATTTTTTGCTGAAGTTCATTGGCAATGTACTGTGCCACGTTTTCCGATGAAGGATTCCCATTATGAAAAAAAGGGAGTTCATTTAAAAATTTATGATCAAGGCTCTCAATAATCTTCCCCACATACTGCTTGATTTCTCCAAAATCTATTAAAACGCCGGCATTGTTTAAAGTATCCCCTTCAAGGCAAACCTCAATTTTCCAGTTATGCCCGTGGAGATTCTCACACTGCTTTGCAACCATTTTGAGTTGATGAGCTGCTGCAAAGCGGGTTATAATTTTTAATTCATACATAAATGCTCCTTCAGGATCGTGAATTTATTTCATCCCCAATCCTAAGCTTTCCTGGCCGATTTTACAGATTCACCCTTGAAAATATTTTTCAATTTACTGGTAATTTTATTCGATTCTATCCTGGCAAATTCAGTAAGTAATTTTTCCTGCTTTTTATTTAAATTAACAGGGGTTTTTATAGCAATCTGTATTATCTGATTTCCCCTTCCATCCCCCCTGAGTGATGGAATCCCCTCTCCAATAAATCGAAAAACAGCACCTGGCTGAGTTCCCGCCGGTATTACAAGGGTTTTATCCGCCTTTAATGTGGGGACAGAAAGATCATCACCCAAGGCTGCCTGAACAAAGGAAATCGGAATCTGGCAAATTATATTTTCCCCATCCCGTTCAAAAAAATTATGGGGTCTAACATGGATAAAAGCGTAGAGGTCCCCTGGAACTCCCCCTCTGCTTCCCGCAGCTCCTTCCCCTGTTAAACGGAGTCTGGACCCTTCATCAACTCCAGCGGGAATTTTCAAAGTAACTTTTTTATTTATATTTACCTGCCCTGTTCCCCTGCATAAAACACATGGATTGGAAATAACCTGGCCAGCACCACCGCAATACCTGCAGGTTGTCCTTACTGTAAAAAAACCCTGGCTCTGGGTCATCTGACCGGTTCCATGGCAATGGGAACAGGTTTCCGGTTCTGCTCCATCTGCACATCCGCTCCCCTTACAGTCGGGACATATATCCGGCTTATTAATATCAATTTCAGTCTCTGTCCCAAAAGCAGCCTCCATGAAACTTAAGGTGAGATCATAACGTATATCAGCCCCCCGCTTCCCCCTGCTCCTGGAACGACCTCTTCCACCCATTCCAAAAAAATTCTCAAAAACATCTCCAAAACTGGAAAAAATATCATCAAAATCTCCAAATCCACTAAAGCCTGACCCTTCAAGCCCCTTATGGCCATATTGATCATAGATATTCCGTTTTTGAGAATCCTTTAAAACTTCATAAGCCTCTGCAGCTTCCTTAAATTGTTCCTCAGCTTCCTTGTCACCAGGATTTTTGTCAGGATGATATCTCATGGCCAACTTCCTGTAAGCTTTTTTTAATTCATCATCACCGGCATTTTTGTTAACACCCAGAATTTTGTAATAATCCCTCTTAGTCGTCATTGAGCCCCCAAAGTTGTAATTGCCTCTTATCAATCGATATGTTATAAATTTCCCGTAGACCTTACGATAAAAATCCTGGATGCGTTATCGGTCGTCGGCGTATTATAATACGCCTTCCACCCTCTATCCTTTCCAAAATCATTAGCTTAGGGTTCGCCCAAAAATAAATTGGCAATTTTAAGTGTTGAGGCGCCTGCCTGGCAAGGCGCGAAAGCGTAGGAATATCAGGGTATTTATACGTTTTCGTAACGCAGTCAGGCAGGATGGATCGACGCTTAAAATGTTAAGTTATTTTTGGTCGAGCCCTAAGGTACTAATCGCACAGTTTTAATTTTTTCTATTCATCATTTAAACTCTATTTTTTTTCAGTAGTGTCCGGTTAGAATCTTGCGTGGGGGAAGTTTAACAGTTTCACGCAATCTCCTGACCCGACACCACTATTTTTTTACATGGACAGGACTATCTAATGAACAATGTAGTATTTGAAACAGATTTTCAAAACCTGAACCTTTTAAAACGTGGTAAGGTTAGAGATATTTATGACCTGGGGGATTCTCTGCTCATGGTTGTAACAGACAGAATCTCTGCCTTTGACCTTATTATGCCCGAACCTGTTTCTGGAAAAGGTAAAATATTAACAGAAATTTCTTTATTCTGGTTCCGCGCAATGGAATCAATTGTAAAAAATCATCTTATTACCAGCAATGTGGACGACTATCCAGATGTTTGTACTCCATACAGGGACATCTTAAAGGGAAGAAGCATGCTTGTAAAAAAAGCCAGGCCATTTCCCATTGAATGTGTTGTCAGGGGGTATATATCAGGATCTGGCTGGAAGTCTTATGTTGAGTCAGGAACCATATGCGGCATTAAACTGCCAGAGGGACTAAAAGAATCTGAAAAACTTCCAGAAATAATTTTCACTCCATCAACCAAGGAAGAGATGGGCAAGCATGATATGAATATAGATTTTGCCGCTGCCAGTGAGATTATAGGAGAGACTTCTGCCAGCAGGCTTAAAGAGCTTAGTCTTAAAATATACAAAAAAGCATTGGAAATAGCTGATAAAAAAGGTATTATTATTGCTGATACAAAGTTTGAATTCGGTCTTGTCGATGGTGAGATTATCTTGATAGACGAAATTCTCACCCCTGATTCATCCCGGTTCTGGCCTAAAAAATCCTACATGCCCGGCGGCCCCCAGGTGAGCTTTGACAAACAGTATATAAGGGATTATCTAATATCAATCAAATGGGATAAAAATCCTCCAGCGCCTTCCCTGCCTGATAATGTTATTAAAAATACATTAAAAAAATATCAGGAAGTATTGCAGTTGCTGTCAGACTAAAACAGTATGGAAATAGAGAGAAAAAAAATATCTCTGGCACTTATCGACCAGATGGATAACACCTTTAAAATCACCACCCAGGCAGATGTTCAGGAGATTGTCTGCTCCATTAAAAATTTGGGATTAATAAACCCCCCCCTGGTCAAAAGACAAAAAAAAAGGTTTATCATTGTCAGCGGTTTTCGAAGAATTGCTGCATGTTCACATCTTGGTTTTTCTGATATTCTTGTGAGGATAATCGATCCGAAAACCACGGAACTTGGCAATGTTGAAATTGCAATCGCTGAAAATTCGTTGCAACGCCCCTTGAATCTCATGGAACAATCAAAATGCTGCAGCATGCTTGCATCATATTATGAAAATGATAAAGAATTAGCTGTTGCGGCATCAAATCTTGGATTACCAGGTAACCCTGACCTGTTTAATAAAATTAAAAATATATTCATACTTCCTGATTTTGTTAAACGAGCTGTTTTAAACAATACCGTGGCACTCTCCATGGCAATGGAGCTTGGGGCGCTGGATAAAAATATTGGAGCAGAACTCACAAAACTCTTTGAGCATTTGGGCTTGAGCCTTAATAAGCAAAGGGAAGTCCTTGAATATGTCAAGGAGATTGCAATTATTGAAAATATTTCGATCATTGAAGTACTTTTTGCTGACCAATTAAAAAACACCTTAAAAAACGATGACTTGACCAGGAACCAAAAAGCTCAGAATATACGTTCCTATTTAAGAGGGAGGCGTTTTCCGGCAATAACAAGGGGGGAAAAGGAATATGAAGAAATTGTAAAAAGTTTAAAAATGGGAAAGGGGATAAGTCTCATAGCTCCAAAAAATTTTGAAAGTACAAGCTATACTTTTTCCTTAGCGTTCAGCAATGTTGAAGAAATTGTTGAATTGAAAAAAAGACTGGATAAAATCAGCCAGTCTGTAAAATTTAAAAATCTTTTTAAAATATACAGCAACCAGGAAGCGAATAAAAGCCATGGGCCATCAGATAAATAATTTCACGGTGTTACCGGTCGCTGGAGTATATCATCGCCTTTCTCCTTCGGACCCTGTGCAATTTCAATTATCTGACAATTTATATATGCCTTAGGATTGGGGATGAAATAAATTACTCATAATTGCGCCGGGCTTGTGGTCGTCTTCAAGGCGCATCAACGGTTGCATACTCGGAGTCTGTGGCCGTTGATGCAACACGGAAGACGGGCACAAGAACAAGTAATTCTGGGTGATTTATAAAATTCACGTTCCTAACCCTGGTGGCTGGCCTGATTTTTCATCAGGCCATATAATATATTATTCAATAACAACCAGCACCTGATTTGTATCTACTTTCGCCTGCTCATTAACTTTAACTTCTTTAACAGTTCCGTCAGATGAAGCACAAATAGGATTTTCCATTTTCATTGATTCAAGAATCACAATTTCATCATCAGCTTTAACTGAATCTCCTGGTTTAACTAAAACTTCAAGAACAGTCCCTGGCATTGGAGCAACTATATCCTGACTCATTTAATTCTCCTTTTTAATAAATTCAGATTTAGTATATAAAAAATTTAGTAGTACATATCTCCACTTAAACCGTGTAATAAAGTATCATTTATATGACTGAAAACTCATTATCTGTCAAGATATAAAGTAAAAAAATATATTAACAAGAGATTCTGTTGACAAATATATTTTTATACTGTTTATTCATACAACCTGTTTTTTATGCATGGATTTTACCCTGAAAATTCTGGATGGATTATCCTTTGTAAATCCTGGCAGATATAGACTGTTATATAAATAATTTCACTCCGTTATCGGCCGGTGGAGTATTTATTATACTTCGACGGCCGATGACGTACCCAAAATCTTTATCTTGAGGTCTGTATAAGGGAGAGGAAAAAACATAATATACCCCCCTGTAAAAATTTGAGGTACACCCCATTGTCAAGATAAAAAACAAGGTTTTTTGAAGTGCACTTTTGAGCTAAAAATAATCCTGAAAATTAAAAAAATAATAGTAATATTTTTTTGTTATAGTAAAAATTAAAGAATCCTTCAATACTTGAATAGCCTTACTAACGGTTTCAAAATTATGAAGATAAACACATTTAGGATTC
The DNA here is from genome assembly GCA_030642865.1 of Desulfobacteraceae bacterium. Classification (GTDB taxonomy): domain Bacteria; phylum Desulfobacterota; class Desulfobacteria; order Desulfobacterales; family BuS5; genus DAOWMW01. Next base: position 273 of record DAOWMW010000023.1, on the reverse strand, counting down.
GATCGAAAATAAATTGGCAATTTTAAGTGTTGAGGCGCCTGTCTGACAAGGCGTGAAAATGTAGGAATATCAAGATATTTATACGTTTTCGTAACGCAGTCAAACAGGATGGATCGACGCTTAAAATGCTAAGTTATTTTTGATCGAGTCCTTAGATAACATCTTTGCAGAGCGCCTGTGGCGTACCGTGAAATATGAATGTGTTTATCTTCATAATTTTGAAACCGTTAGTAAGGCTATTCAAGTATTGAAGGATTCTTTAATTTTTACTAT
>DAOWMW010000014.1 GCA_030642865.1 Desulfobacteraceae bacterium | reverse complement strand
GTTTTGATCAGCGTGTGCCGGAAGAAATCAACCGCAAAATTGTTGATCATATCAGTGATATCAATTTGCCCTATAGCGACATAGCACGTGAATACTTACTGCGAGAGGGGATTCCTGCTGACCGGATTATCAAAACCGGCAGCCCCATGTATGAGGTGCTTTATCACTACAAGAACGACATTGACAATTCCCAAATTTTAAAAAAGTTGGGATTAAAGACTCACGATTATTTTATGGTAAGCGCCCATAGAGAGGAAAATATCGACTCTGATGCAAATTTTGCAAAGCTCGTTGGAGTTTTGAACAAACTGGCCGAACATTTCAAGAAAAGAATTATTGTTTCAACACACCCCAGAACAAGAAAAAAGGTAGAAACCATTGGCGTCTCTTTTAATAACAATATTGAACTCCTAAAACCACTTGGATTCTTTGACTATGTTAATCTGCAGAAAAATGCCCGTGCAGCGCTATCTGACAGCGGAACCATTAGTGAAGAATCATCCATATTAAATTTCCCCGCTCTCAATATCCGAGAAGCCCACGAGCGACCCGAAGGCATGGAAGAAGCCGTGGTAATGATGACTATTCTACTTCCATCACCTTCTGCATAAAAAAATAATGTATTTAAGTTACTACATTAGTATAATTATATCAAGATATTTTTTCACCAATGTTTAAATTAACACTAGGTAAATATCATAACTTAATCATTAATTCAATGTTATAATCATTTTTCTTTATGCTCCAGGATTAAGGAGTCCCAAAAAAAATGAAAATTTAATAGATTGTCAGATAATTAACCAATTTTAATTTGGCACAAGGGCAGGGAGAAGGAAGGTGTATAGTACTCCAACGACCGATAACGCACCCAAAATATTTACTTTAAGGTCTCGTGCCACTCATTTAGTGCGGATTATAGCACGCTGAAAGCAAAAATTTACAAATTTGGTTTATAAATTTCTGATTACAGATCCGGACGTGAAGAGTTCCCTCATCCGGTTCCCCGATTTATATTCTTCTTACCAAATATAAAGCCGGTCAGGCGACACCCCGACCGGCACTACAAGCCTGCCGGCTAAGGATTGGGGCAGAAATAAATTCTGCCCCTGCTATTGATTATTGATTTTAGATTTCCTGGATAGTACGTGCAATTATTGTATCCTGGGTTCTTTTATTAAGTCCGGTAAATAATGCGCTGTAACCGGCAACCCGTACAACAAGCTCATTATAATCTTCAGGCTCTTTTTGGGCATTAAGCAGAGTTTCATTGTCTATCATGTTAAATTGAACATGATTAATCCCAAGGTCGCACCATGTTTCAATATATGATTTCCAGACATTAAAGCCCTTGTCACCAATGAGCTGAGAAGGTGAAAGCCTCTGGTTTAAAAGATTCGCCCTGAACATATTTTCATGGGTAAGCTTGCCAACAGACTGCAATACTGCTGTGGGTCCTTTTTTGTCCAGACCTGCTCCCGGTGAACATCCTCCATCGTAGCATGTATCTCCAATGCGCCGTCCATTGGGCAGGGCTCCGAGAAGAGCGCCGGCTACTGTGTATGCTGCAATATTCTGGGGTACCATGGGAACACCTTTGGACGTTGAACCCCAGCACTGAGTGGGAAGGCAAACTTCATCACGCATCCTTTCATGAAATTTTACGATGATTTCATCTGCATAGGGATCATCATTTCCCCACTTGGGAGCTCTGACAAAATCCATACGTTCTTTTTCATATCCTTCCCAGTTGGCCGTAAGCATTTCCAAAACCTGTTCCATGGTATATTTTTTTTCATCAAAAACAAGTTTTTTAAGTGCTACAACGGCATCCATTCCATCCATCCAGATAAATGTTGTGATCCAGTTGTTACCATATTCCCGTCTTTCAAAAGCATTGATTCCTTCGTCAACACATCTTTCATATGTGGCCGAAAGATGGGGCCGTCCCATTCTTTCTTCAATAAGGCGGGCCATGTTTCTTATCTTGCAGGCTTCCCAGTGCATTACCTTATACTGCTCAACAACTGCATCCGCCAGTTGATCAAAGCTCATCTCTTTTACATCACCGGTTTTGGGGCCAACCTGCATTTTGAACAGAGGATTAAAGCCATTCCAAAGTGCGAGCTCAACACATTTTGAACCCAGGGTTGAACTTGATGAATAACGTGCAGGCATACACCCGTCTTTTGTTTCAGGGCACGGCACTATACATGCCTGGGCAGTCCAGGTGCGCGCTTCTTTTTCAGGGGTGCCGCTCCAAAACATGTTTGCCTTTATTAATACCTGGTCGTTTCTTATGTTGGGATACCCAAGGCCGTGGCGTACACATTCAAAAGCATTTTTCAAGATATCAACAGGCATATCCTTATTGTATCTCAGTGCAAAAGTTGGGGAAACAACTCTTACAAGCCTTGCTGCCTCGAGGATTAAATTAGTAAGATCATTATATTTTAATTCTCCGTCGGGGGACATTCCCCCAAGGGTCCAGACATAAGGCCCGGGGTCTCCGGTCATGAGCTCACGGTACTGCCTGTCGCGGCAGCTTCCATATTCAAATGCACGGATAAGATATTCGCACATATATTCCATGGCATCTTCTCTGGTAATGGTTTTATCTTTTACAACATCCTGCTCATACCATTCCCAGAACCACCAGTCAGGGTGAGAGGGCCATGAACCGTCTGATTTTTCTCTTTTCCGGCATTGTGTCTGAATATGTTCAAATTGCAGGGCCTCTGCAAAGTTTCTTGGTGGATTTGCAGGAACCCATTCGCACCTGTCGGCAATATCTAAAAGCTCCTGTTTCCTTTCAGGATTAGTTTCAAAATTTTCAGCTACGATTCTGGATAATCTGGCAAGCCTTTTTGCATAGCGAATCACAGATTCAAGGGTCAGTTTCATAGCTTTCCAGGCGTCGACTCTTTTCAGGTAGTATTCTTCATCCTTAAATTCAGGTTTTGCGCCGACTTTATATAAAACGTCATCAGCTTTTGCCAGATTAGCGTCGATCTCTTCAATGATTGCATTAAAGCCTTTTTTATAATAACCAAACTGGGATGTACAGTAAGCTGTATTTTCAAGATGGGGCCCCCCTGTAAATGTCTGGGATGTTCTGGCCATGATCATCTGTCTTTTACTGAGGATTCTTTCGGTAAGAGTCTGCTGCGTCCATGGTTTTATTATGTCAAGCCCCTTTTTTATCGCATCACGGGATTCATTGTCCAGCAGATCATCTTTATCATTAAAGAAATCTTCATTCAGGGAATAGGATCCTATGGGAACCCAGAAAATTTTATGGGGAGCAGATGCGCAATTACCTACGATTCTTGATTCATCAACAATAAATACAGGAATATTGTCGTTTACATTTTCAAGGGCTTTGGCGTAGGAAAGCATATATGCTTCGGCAATGGCTTCCGGTTTTTCAAACACTTCAGCGTATAAGACAGGACCATATTCATCCATCTTGATTCCGGGGAGGTAAGATGCACCTTTGGTTGCTTTTGACCATACAGCCTTTCTCAGATAATCGATTCTGGGGGAACGGGCTTTTTCCGCCCACCACCAGAACTGTCTTTTCTCCAGTAATTCGTTAATTTCGCTTTGCTTATCAGTTGTTGCCATGGGAAATCCTCCTTTAATCAGGTTGTTTAAAAATTAAAATGACAATTACACAATATTAATTTATAATTTAGTACCCCATCCCTGAAATGACCAGGGTTAAAACTAACCTCTAAAAAGAGTTGGTTTGGGGGCAAAACCCACCCTTGATATAAAAATAAGGTTTTGAAAAGTGCTAAAATTCTATGATTTAAAAAATACATTGATACTTGTCTTAATAAATTTATAATATCATTTTATTCCATCTTATCCTCGAATAACGCAGTATGGATGCCAAAGTTTCAATAAATATGATAATTAGTTGTAATGTTTGGCAAAAACAGCCTTTTTCGTTTAAAAAAGAAGTAACAATAAGACTTTTTGTCTTTTTCTGGGCAATATAGTCTTGTCCAATTTGACTGTTTTGAAGTTGTTTATTTTACATAAATTTCCCGAGGTCATACACAATGAGTGAAACTGAAAAAATGCATTTTAGCCCAGAGGCATGTACCCTGGAATTTTTGCGTATTCTGGCTCACACCCTTGATTACATGGATACAATGGTGGGAATTTTAGATTTAAAAGGGAAGGTTTTATATGCAAATAGGGCTGCCTTAAAAAAAATAAATACCTCATACGATAAAATCGTTGGCATCGATTTTCTTGATTCTCCCTGGCGTATCTATTCCAAAGAAGCTGTTTCTCTGACAAAGGGTATGATGGCAAAAGCTTTTACTGGGAAAAGCTCGGTGATTGAGGATTTTATCATTAATCGGGATGGTAAATGGGTTCCCATGCTTTTTTCGATTTCTCCGGTGCGCGATACAAAGGGGAAAATCATTGCTGTTGTTCCCGAAGGTAAAAGCATAGCCGAGCAGAAAAGGCTTCAGGCTAAAATCAGGAAAGAGCAGTGGGAATCCCAGAAGTGGATCGATTCCATGGGTGCATACGTTGCCAAATGCGACAAGGAGGGAAGGGTTATTTCCTGTAATCAGCCTTTTTTAAACGCAATGAATATAACCCATTCTGAAATTGTAGAACAGTATCTGTGTGACACTGTCTGGCTCGGGCACTCAAGTAAAACTCAAAAAAAACTTCAAAGGGGAGTTAAAAATGCCGGAGCCGGGAAAAAGGTGAGCATGGAGGTCTCCCTTGCTCTGGGAAAGAGTGAACCCAAATCATTTCTTTTTGCTGTGAGTCCTATTTTGAATTCCGCAGGTAATGTTGCTTTTTTGGCAATGGAGATTATCGATATAGCAGAGCAGGTCCATCTCCGTGAGCTGATGATAGCCCATGAAAAAGAATATTCAAATCGTCTTGAAAAAGAAGTCAGCCAGATTACAATGATATTGCGTGAAACAGAATTGTTTAATCAAAATATTGTCAATGCCGCGTCTGTGGGAATTATTTATCTTGATGAGAATGACCGTGTTATGTTTGTAAATCCCGATATGAAAATCAAGCTTGGAAAAACTGTTGAGTCGTTCAAGGGGAAAAGACTGTCAGGGCTTGGGATATACATGACTGATCGGTCATGGAAAAAGATAACTGGAGGGAAAAAAGAAAAAATATATTTTGGTAAAATGAAGATGGTTTTACAAGTTGACGGAAAGGATGATCTTTTGTTTGATGTAAATGCTGCTTCCTTGAGGGGGTCAGTGGGAGGAACAAGGGGAACCGTTCTTATTATGGACGATGTCACTGAGCGTAATCGCCTGGAAGAAGAAATTTTAAGGGTGAGAATTCAATCAGAAAAAATGAGTTCGTTAAAACTTTTTATTTCAGGAATCGCCCATGAGCTGAATAATCCACTAACCAGCATTATAGGATGTGCCGAACATCTAGAGGAATATCCCGAACTTGTGGAAGAATCTGCAGAAGCAGCAAAAATAATAGTTGACGATGCCAGGCGGGCCGGAAAAATTGTGGAAAACCTTTCTGAATTTGCCGGCAGAGAGGCCTTCACAGGCTCTATGATTAATTTGAATGAAGTTATAAGGGATTTGGTTAACATTCGGATTAATGAAGTGAAAAAGAGAAATATTAAATTGGTTCTCGAACTTGATCCTGCAATAAAATCTATTGTGGCTGGTGTAATTGAAATTCAGCAGGTATTATTAAATCTGGTTCGTAATGCCGTTAATGTAATTGAGGAGTCCGGCAAGGGGGACATGATTATTATCAGGACATTTGTTGAGAGAGGGAGTGCTGTTCTGATGGTGGAGGATAATGGCCCAGGGATACCTGGTGACCGAATTACTAAAATATTTGATCCTTTTTTTACCACCAGGCATGGACAAAAAGGTGCGGGCCTTGGTTTATCAATTGTTCACGGAATGATTCAAAAAATGGGGGGTGCTATTTCTGTGGATACCACATGTAAAATCGGAGCAAAATTTAAAATAAGATTTCCCCTGCCCCGGTCTTCTTTTGATGCACATTTTGATAAATCCAGGGATCTTTATACAATCCCTTTTTCTATTTTAGTGGTGGATGATGATCCCCATATATCCACAGCCGTTTCAAACCATATGTCGAGTATGTGCTGCGATATTGATGCTGTTTACAGCGGCTATGGGGCTTTAAAAAAGATTAAGGTAAAGGGATATGACCTTTTGCTGGCAGAGATTAAAATGCCGAAGATGAGCGGATTTGAATTATACCAGGAGGTCCGTTCTTTACGCCCTGAATATCTTAATCGTTTTGCGTTTATGACCAGTTTTCTCGAACAGGAAAAAAAAGAGATTATAGGCGCCCTGGGGATAGAAGTATTGCAAAAGCCTTTTAGCAAAACCGATATAATACGGTTGCTGCAACGGTCTGACATATCTTCTTTCAGGTGACCTGGGCTGAATGAAATTATTTGTGTGCCGATCAAGAGAATTGCACAGTTACAGCATAAGGGTAGTTATTAAATGAAATTAAAAATTCTGGTTATAGATGATGAAAAATCAATACTAAAAACCTTTCGCCTGAGGCTTTCAAAATGGGGGCACGAAATTTTTCTTGCTTCCGATGGAGCCAGCGGCATGAAAATATTGTCAGAAAAAAATTGTGATGTTGTGATAACCGATTTAAACATGCCGGGCATTTCAGGTCAGGAGGTGGTAAAGCAGATCAGTGGGACTTATCCCCATGTTAAAATTGTAGTTATTACTGGCTATGCAACTGTGGAGTCGGCTGTGGAAGCGATGAAAGGGGGTGCCTTTGAATTTCTGGTAAAACCGTTAAATTTTGATCATGTGCGTATTGTTCTTGATAAAATAGGTGAAAAAATTGTTTTGCAGGAAGAAAATAGAAAGCTTAAAAATTATGTGGGGGAGTTAAAGGGGAGGATCGAAGAAAAATACAGGCTGGGAAATCTCATAGGTAAAAGCAAGGCTATACGTACTGTTTTCGGCATGATCAGAAATGTGGCTCCTTTAGATGTAACTGTTATGATTTATGGGGAAACCGGCACAGGAAAGGAAGTGCTTGCAAAGGCGATTCACCATAACAGCAACAGGAAAAAATTTCCCATGGTTGTTGTCGATTGTGGTACTCTTGCGGAGACTCTTCTTGAGTCGGAGCTGTTCGGCCACGAAAAAGGAGCATTTACAGGGGCTTTGGGGATGAAGTATGGCCGGTTTGAACAGGCGGATGGGGGAACTGTTTTTTTGGATGAAGTTGAAAATGCATCCCAGTTAGTACAAAAAAAGCTTTTGAGGCTGATTGAGGATAAAACCTTCCACAGGGTGGGGGGGGAAAAATCGATAAAAGTTAACGTGAGAATCATTGCTGCGTCGAATCAGGACCTGATGCATCTTGTTAAGCAGGGTAACTTCAGAGCAGATCTTTATTATCGCCTGAATGTGTTTCCAATATCTGTACCTCCTTTAAAAAACAGAAAAGACGATATTCCTCTTTTAATCAGGCATTTTATAAATCATCTTGCAAAACGTATGGGGAGAGATCCCATGAAAATTTCCACAGAAGCCATGAACCAGGCCATGGAATATCCATGGCCCGGAAATGTTCGGGAGCTGTTAAATGTAATTGAGCGGACATTAATTATGACCTCGGAAAAAATGATTTCCAGATTTTGTATCACTGGTGATGAATATGCTGTTTCCGGTGAAGAAGAGTCTGCCTTAATAATCCCGCACCTGCAGGCTCCTCTGAAGGAACAGCTACTTGAATTTGAACGCAATTATATTAAGCAGGCGTTAAACAGGTGCGGCGGCAGAATTAATAAGGTTGTTGAAATTTCGGGGATGAATCCACGGACTCTTAATCGAAAAATGAAAGCCTATGGACTTGATAAAAAAAAATTTTAATATATTTTGCTATAATGGTTCCCTCTATACCCTAAACTCCCATTTTCTATCCTTAAAAGCTGATTTTTTAGTAAGCATTCCAGAAAAATCGTTGACAAATTGCTGTATTTAAGTGAATCTATCATAATTTTGTACCGGAAAATATATACTATAAATTATGTTTCTATTATAATATAAAGACATATTGTTCAGACAGATTAATATTTGAATAAAAAAAGGGATTTTTGTTCGGGCATTAATGATAATTTTTACCCATGAAAATGTCGCCTTGCCTGGGTGTTGAAAAAATATGGTAAAACAACCTGTCGAGTACAAGGGTGGGTGGGTGGATGAACCGATTACAATAACTATGGGAGGTTTTTTTATATGGATTTTACCCGTTCAATTGCAAAATTTATTGTTAACAGTGATGCCGAAAAAATACCACAAGCGGCATTTGAACATGCTAAAATCGCCTTTATGGACTGGACGGGGGTTACTCTTGCAGGAAAAGAAGATCCCCTTGTTGCAAAGCTGGTTAAATTTTCTGACCTGATGGGCGGAAATGAGCAGGCCACTATCCTGGGGTTTGATATTAAAAAAAGTATAGTTCAGGCTGCTCTTATTAATGGAGCAGCGTCCCATGCCCTTGATTTTGACGATTCCCTTGAAGCCATGGTGGGACATCCAACCGTAACCCTTTATCCAGCTCTACTTGCTGTTTCTGAATGGAAAGAAATGACTGGAAAAGATTTGTTAACTGGATATCTTGTGGGATTAAAGGCAGGATCAGTTATTGCCTCCTGCGGCGGGATGGAGCATTATATCAGAGGGTGGCACGGGACAGGAACTTATGGGCACTTTGCTTCGGCAGCCGGATGTGCCAGGCTTTTGGGCCTTGATGAAGGCCAAACGGTCTTTGCTCTTGGCCTGGCAGGAACCCAGGCCTCCGGGCTCAAAATTTCTTTTGGTACAATGTGTAAACCCTATCATGCTGGGAAAGCTTCCCAGGGCGGGCTTATTTCTGCTCTGCTGGCCGCAGACGGTTTTACAAGCGCCCCGGATATTATAGAAGGAAAATCAGGTTTTATAGATGTTTTTAGCGGAAAGTATAATGAAGATGCCCTTGCCGGTCTAAATGGCAAATGGGAAGTTGAAGATCTTGTGCAGAAATACCATTCTTCCTGCCATGCAACGCATTCTCCCATAGAAGGCGCCCTCGCCATTGTAAAAGATGAAGGACTTGCTCTGGACGATATCAAGGCGATAAATATTAAAGTTTCACCCCTTGCTATTGGAGCTGCAGGAAAGCCTGAACCAAAAACAGGACTCGAAGGTAAATTCAGTATATCCTATTGTGTTGCCAATGCTCTGTTAAGGGGGGATACCGGGACCAAAGCATTTACCGATACAAAGGTTAATGACCCTGTTGTGGTCGAATTGATGAAAAAGATAACCCTTGAATCAACGGATGAACTTAAGGCTTTAGAAGCAGTTACCAGGATCGAAACAACCTCTGGAAAAGTTTTTACAGCCAGTATGGATGTAATGAGCGATATCCCGGAACTTGAAACAAAAAAAGTGAAAATCAGAGATAAATTTATAGATCTCTCTTCTCCAGCTATTGGTGAAAGCAGGGCAGAAGAACTGGCCGATGCTATAATGACTCTTGAAACATTGGATAATGTGCGAAACTTGCTTGCATTAATGCGCAGTTGAGTGGGATTTGAAAATTACCCATTTAATTCTGTATTGATTAAAAAATAAGGAGATTTTATTATGAGTAATGAAATGGAAAAGGTTAACAAAGCAACAGAACTTTGGGAGGAAAAGGTTGTAAAGCCTCGGTTGGGAAAATTTAAGCTTAAAGAGAATCAAACAAAATTTTATACGCCCAAGGATATTGAAGGCTTTAATTTTTTGGATAAAGTTGGCTATCCGGGAACCTATCCCTATACAGCAGGAAATGACCCTGTGCCCAAATGGCAGGCTTTTGCTGCTAAACAGGCCATAGCCAGTACCAGGTACGAATGGGGCAGCACCGGAGGCAGCGGAGCCGGTAAATACGCAGGGTTTGGTACACCTGAAGATTATCGTGATTACCTGCTGCGTATGCACAAAATAGGCAGAAAAGCTGGACCAAATTTTGCCTTTGATCTTCCCACGCAGTGCGGCTATGATTCTGATGACCCCCGTGCTGAAGGGGAAGTCGGTAAAGTGGGTGTTGCCATAGATAGTTTAAAAGATTTTGAAATTGTTTATGAAGCGTACCATGATGATCTTGAAATTGACAAAGTTGCTTCAAATTTTACAATGAATTCTGCTGCGTCGGTTATAATTGCCATGTATGCTGTTTTGGCTGAAAAACGTGGAATTCCCCTTGAAAAACTCAGGGGTACGCCGCAAAACGATATTTTAAAAGAATATGTAGGAAGGGGAACCTATATTTTCCCGCCTCGTCCTGCACTGAGGCTCTTCAGAGATACAGCTCTTTTTTGCACAAAAAATATGCCCCGGCTTAATGTCACCAGCATAGGCGGGTACCATATGCGTGAAGCAGGTGCCACTAGAGAAATGGATCTTGCTTACAGTATGGCAATCGGGGCAACCTATTTGCAGGTAGCCATTGATGGAGGGCTTGATATTGATGAAATAGCACCCAGGGTTACTTTTAACGGATTCGGTGGAAGTATGGAAATCTATCAGGAGATTGCTTTTCAGCGTGCTGCCCGGAGAATGTGGGCAAAAATGCTAAAAGAACGTTTTGGTGCCAAAAACCCCAGGGGAATGATGATCCGGCAGATCTCGACTGCCCATATTGGATGTTCAAGCACAACACTCCAGCGACCCCTTAATAATATTTCCAGAGCTGTTGTGGGTGGTATTGCGGCTGGAATGTCCGGGGCTCTTCCCTTTGCTGCCATGCCTCCCTATGATGAGCCCCTCGGTCTGGGTCACAGTCTTGAAGCACAGCAGTTGGGCCATGATGCCACCAGAATTCTTATTTATGAGGCCAAACTGGGAGAAGTGAATGATCCCTGGGCAGGTTCTTATTTCATGGAAAAACTGACCGATGATATAGAAAAATCTGCTACTGTGGAATTTGAAAAGATCGAAAAAATGGGGGGGGCTCTTGGTGCCATAGAAAGCGGATATATGCAGAAATCAGTATCAAGAAACGCTTATGTGAAACAGCGCAAAATTGAAAATCAGGAAGAATTTGTAGTCGGGGTAAATTGTTTTAATGGTCCCAATGAAATTGACGTAAAATCAGAACGAAGCCTTGAAAATGTTTATCCTAGTGAATTAAAAGATACTGCAGGCGTACGTAAAATAGAAAGCCTTAAAAAGCTTAAAGAAGAACGTGATAATGATGAAGTAAAAAAACATCTGGCCTCATTAAAGGAGCATGCCGGGGATGAAGAGGTCAACCTTATGCCTGACATAATAAACTGTGTTAGAAGTTATGCTACACTCCAGGAGATCTGTGACACATTAAGAGGTGTGTTTGGTGTGGCCAAGGCCTCAACAATTTAATTCAGACCTCAAGAAATTCATTTTAGGATTGAGGATGAAATAAATCACCCTTAATTACGCCGGGCTTGTAGCCGTCTTCAAGGCGCATCCATGGTTGTTGGGCACCCACAAGGGATGCCCCTACGCAATTTTGGGCATTGATGCAACATGGAATACGGGCACAAGAACAAATAATTCTGTGTAATTTATAAAATTCACGATCCTGATTGCCTGACAATCTATAGATGGATATTGAGCAAAGGGAGTAT